>DASUAS010000231.1:0-17587 GCA_035763625.1 Acidimicrobiia bacterium | reverse complement strand
CGCCAGTCATCTGCTCCGACATCCCCGCACTGCGCGAGGTGGCGGGCGACGCGGCGGTCTTCGTCGCGCCCGACGACGTCGAGGGCTGGATCGACGCGATCACCTCGCTCCACGTCCACGCCGGCGCGCACGACGCGCTGGTCGACGCCGGCGCGGCCCGGGTGGCCAACTACTCGTGGGAGCGGTGTGCGCGGGAGACGGCGGCGGTGTACGCGGAGGCGCTCAACGGGTGAGATTGCCTACCGCGTGAGGACGGCCACGCCGTCGTCGGTGACGAGGATCGTGTGCTCGAACTGCGCGGTTCGTGAGCCGTCCGACGTCGCCGCGGTCCACCCGTCGGGCCAGATCACCGGCTGGATGCTCCCCATGGTGATCATGGGCTCGATGGTGAAGATCATCCCCGGTTCCATGAGCGTGGTGAGCGATCGCTCGTGGTAGTGCGGGACCTGCGGCGGACCGTGGAACACCTCGCCGATGCCGTGGCCGACGAACGCCCGCACGACGAAGAAGCCCGCCGCGTGGGCGTGGGTCTCGATCGCCTTGCCGATGTCGGACAGCGGCGCGCCGGGACGCACCGCCTCGATGGCGTGTTCGAGGCACTCCTCGGTGACCTTGACCAGTCGGCGCGACTCGGGATCGACCTGACCGACGCAGAAGGTGGCGTTGGTGTCACCGTGCACGCCGTTCGTGTAGATGGTGACGTCGACGTTGACGATGTCGCCCTCGACGAGGGCGCGGTCGTCGGGGATGCCGTGGCAGATCACCTCGTTCACCGACGTGCACACCGACTTGGGGAATCCCTTGTACCGGAGCGGGCTCGGGTACACGCCGCGCGTGATGTGCGCCTCGTGCGCGACCCGGTCGAGCTCGTCGGTGGTGATGCCCGGTGCGACCGCGGCGCCGGTGTCGCGCAGCACGTCGCGCGCGATGCGGCATGCGACGCGCATGCGCTCGATCACGTCGGGTGACTTGACCGCGGTTTCGGTGGTGCGCACCGGCGCGCCCGGCGTGGCGTAGTCGGGGCGGGCGATCTCGTCGGGCACCGCGCGCTCAGGGCCGACCGAGCCCGCGTGCAGCAACGACGCCTTGTGGCAGCGCTTGTACTTCTTGCCGCTGCCACACCAGCAGTCGTCGTTGGCGCGCAACATCGCTACGCCCCCTGCGAGCATCTCGGAGTTGGCCCCCACATGTGTACGCCAAGTCCGAGATGTTCGTGGAGACGGGGGAGGGCGGCCTCACCAGCCACGGTCCACCCACTCTTGGAGGTGCGGGCGTTCGGTCCCGATGGTGGTGTCGAGGCCGTGGCCGGGCAGCACCCGCAGGTCGGCAGGGAGGGTGAAGAGGCGGCGGTCGATCGACTCGATGATCTGGTCGAAGTCGCCGCCCGGGAGCGAGGTGTTGCCCGGCCCGCCCGGGAAGAGCGTGTCGCCGCTGAACAGGATCGGGTGCTCCTCGAGCAGGAACGACGTGGAACCGGCGGTGTGACCCGGGTTGTGGATCGTCCGGAGGCGCAGGTCGCCGACCGGGATCACCTCGTCGTCGGGGATCACGAAGTCGTAGGCGGGCAACATCGAGGCGTCGTCGGGCGCGATGCCGACGTCGATCCCGGCGTCGCGCATCGCGCGCACGGCCTGGATGTGGTCGAAGTGGCCGTGCGTGGTGAGCACCCGGCGCACCCCGGTCGCCTTGCTCACCTCCAGCAGCAGCTCGTGCTCGTTGGCGGCGTCGATGATCACCGCGTCACCGCTGCCCTTGCAGCGGAGCACGAAGACGTTGTTCTCGAACGGCCCGACGATGAGCTTCTCGATGCGCACCGTGGGCGTCTCGTAGTGGGCGGGCCGGGGCACGAATTCAGGGTACCCGGGCGGCCCGTTGCACCAGGGGGGGCGACCTGGCCCGCCCTCGTCATCGTCCGGTAGCGTTCGCGCCACCTATCCCAGTCCAGCCGGGGGCCACACCGTGAACTTCGCCTTCTCCGACGAGCAGGAGCAGCTGCGCGACGCCGTGCGTCGATTCCTCGAGGTGAAGTCGCCGTCGACCGAGGTGCGGCGCCTGATGGAGACCACCGAGGGCTACGACCCCGCGGTGTGGAGCCAGATGGCCAACGAGCTCGGCCTCCAGAGCCTCCACATCCCCGAGGAGCACGGCGGCCAGGGGTTCACGTTCGTCGAGCTCGGCATCGTGCTCGAGGAGATGGGGCGGGTGCTGCTGTGCGCGCCGTACTTCTCCACCGTCGTCCTCGCCGCCGACGCGATCATGAACGCCGGCACCGCCGACCAGCAGGGCAAGCTCCTCCCCGGCATCGCCTCCGGTGAGACCATCGCCGCCCTCGCGTTCACCGAGCCGAACGGCAAGTGGGACGCCGCCGGCATCGAGATGGTCGCCAAGGGCTCGGGCGACAGCTTCACGCTCGACGGCACGAAGATGTTCGTGATCGACGGCCACACCGCCGACCTCATCGTCGTCGCCGCCCGGCTCGAGGGCACGAGCGGTGAGGACGGCATCTCGTTCTTCACCGTCGACGCCGGCGCGTCGGGCCTCACCCGCACCGCCCTGGCGACGATGGACCAGACCCGCAAGCAGGCCAAGCTCGAGTTCGCCGACGTCGCCGCGACGCCGCTCGGCGAGCCGGGTGCCGGCTGGGCCGCGCTGTCGAAGACCCTCGACCAGGCTGCGGCGATGTCGTCGAACGAGATGGTCGGCGGCGCCCAGAAGGTCCTCGAGATGTCGGTCGAGTACGCCAAGGTGCGCGTGCAGTTCGGTCGCCCGATCGGCTCCTTCCAGGCCATCAAGCACAAGTGCGCCGACATGCTCCTCGAGGTCGAGTCGGGCAAGTCGGCCGCGTACTACGCGGCGTGGGCGGCGGGCGAGGACAACGACGAGCTGCCGGTGGCGGCCAGCCTGGCCAAGGCCTACTGCTCCGACGCGTACTTCCACGCCGCGGCGGAGAACATCCAGATCCACGGCGGCATCGGCTTCACCTGGGAGCACGACGCACACCTCTACTTCAAGCGCGCGAAGAGCTCCGAGATCCTGCTCGGCGACGCCACGTACCACCGCGAGCTCCTCGCGCAGCGCATCGGTATCTAGCTGACGCGATCCGTGCGGGTGCCCGGGACACCCGGGTGAACGTTCGCTAACGTTCCCCCGATGGCGGTCCTGGTCGTGCTGCTCGCGGTCGTGATCGCACTGCTCGCGCTGCTCGTCGCCGGTCTCCTTCGCAGCCACGCCGAGATCCTCCGGGCGCTCCACCAGCTCGGGGTCAACATGGATCCCGCGCGAGCCGACGGCGACGCCGGTGTCACCACCGCGGTCGGCGCGCCCACGATCCGTTCGGCCGAGGTGCCGAAGCGACCGGCGCGCGGTGGCGTCGACCTCGTGGGCACGACGCCCGAGCACGACGCGGTCAGCATCGCCGTCGCCGACGTGAAGCACCTCACGCTGCTCGCGTTCTTGTCGAGCGGCTGCGGATCGTGCCTCGCCTTCTGGGACGTGTTCCGCGACGGGGGCCCGGTGGAGATCCCGGGTGACGCGCGCCTCGTGCTCGTGAGCAAGGACGCCGGTGAAGAGAGCGTGTCGAGCATCCGTCGCCTCGCTCCCGTCGACATCCCCACCGTGATGTCGAGCAAGGCGTGGGCCGACTACGACGTGCCGGTGGCGCCGTTCTTCGTGCTCGTCGACGGCGAGTCGGGCGAGGTGATCGGCGAGGGCGCGGCCAACGAGTGGGGTCAGGTGCAGTCGCTCCTGCACACCGCGCTCGACGATGCCGGCATGCTCGACCGCAAGGGCAACCTCAAAGCGGCGCGGCGGGGCAAGCCGCGCGCCGACCTGCAGCGCGAAGCGCGCGCCGATCGCGACCTCCTTGCCGCCGGCATCCGTCCCGGTGATCCGAGCCTCTACACGCTGTCCGGTCTCGAAGCCGACGATCGGGGGACGGAACGGTGACCGACCTCGCGGCGCACGGCATCGAGGTGGCGCTGCCCGCCGGATGGGAAGGGCGGGTGTTCCGCCGTCCTGCGGCCGGCGAGGTCGCCGCCGCCGATGCCGACGGACCACCCGCGCCCGCGGGAGAGACGACGCACGCAGTCCTGCACGCGTCGACCATCGCGCTCCCGCCCGGGATCGGCGACTTCGCGAGCGGCGCGGTCGACAAGCTCGGTGCCGACGACGTCCTCGTCGTGTTGTTCGAGTACGACCCCGCGAGCGTCGACACGCCGTTGTTCAAGGCGACCGGCGTCCCGCGGCAGCTCCGCGCCGACGACTTCAGCCCCAACGTCATGCAGCGTGCCATCCGGGGCCAAGCGGGCGTGCAGCGGTTCTTCAACGACCAGGGCCGCGCGTTCTGCCTCTATGTCGTCATCGGCTCGTTCGCCCATCGCCAGTCGCTGGTGACGCGCGTGAACCAGGTGCTCGCCTCGCTCACCATCGCTCCGAGCGACGCGACGTCGGGCACGACCACCACCACATCGCCGCCGACCACCGAGGCGCCCTCGAGCACCGAGGTGCCGTCGACGACCGACGTGCCGACGACCGACGAGCCCGCGGCCACGACGACGACCGCCGCGGGCGGCCCCATCCCGTGAGCCTCCTCGCCGGCCCGTTCGCGATCGCGGCGGTCCTGCTCGGCGTGGCCGGAGCCGCCAAGGCCGTCCGGCCGCGTGACACCGCGCTGGCGCTCGCCGCGGTGGGGATGCGGTTCCCGCGCGTGCTCCCCGGTCGTGTCGTGGTGAGGATCGGGGGCGCGGTCGAGGCGGTGATCGGCGTCGCCGCCCTGCTCGTCGGCGGACCGATCCTCTGCGCGCTCGTCGTCGCGAGCTACGTCGTGTTCGCCGGGTTCGTCGTCGTCGCCCTGCGCACGGGCGCGCCGATCAGCTCCTGCGGATGCTTCGGCAAGGTCGACACGCCGCCGAGCGCCGTCCACGTGGTGCTCGACGTCGCGTTCGCAGGCGTGGCCGCAGCATCCGCGTTCACCGGCGGGGTCGCGCTTCCGGACGTGCTGGACGACCAACCGTTGCTCGGCATCCCCTTCGTGCTCCTGCTCGCGATCGGGTGCTCGCTGGTCTTCCTCGCCTTCTCCTCCTTGCCGAAGACGATGGCTGCTGTCCGAGAGGTTGGTGCATGACCGAGGTTCCGGGTGGGAGCAAGGGCGTCGCGTTCACGAACTGGCTCGTGAGCAAGGCGGCGGGGGTGCTCGAGCGCAAGTCGAGCCGGCGGGGGTTCATCCTCGGCTCGGCCATGGTGGGGTCGGCGGTCGCGGTCGCCGGGTGCGCGCCGGGTACCCAGCCCGGGACGCCGTACAGCCACATCACCGACTGCGGTGGCGGCTTGTGCACCGACGGCTACACCGAGTTCTGCTGCACCATCAACAACGGCATCAACGCGTGCCCACCGGGCAGCTTCATCGGCGGCTGGTGGCGCGCCGACTACTCCAGCTTCTGCAACGGCACCCGGTACTACATGGACTGCATGCAGAACTGCTGCGGCCCGAACCTCGGCAACGGGTTCTGCGCGGGCTGCACCGAGTGCACGTGCGCGGGTGGATGCGACACCCGGCGCATCTACTGCAACTACTTCCGCTACGGACAGTGCCACCAGGAGATCGGCATCACCGGTCCGATCGCGTGCCGCGTCGTCACCTGCGTGCCCCCGTACACGATCGCCGACTACGCGTGCAGCACGGACGCCGCGGTCGACAACTCGACCGCCGAACACGCGCCGGCCCACGGTTGCACGCCGCCGCCCCCGCCGTTCGTCTCCGCGGCGGTGCTGCCCATGCTGGGTGCAGCCACCGCAAACGGCAGTGGCCGCATCGGCGTGTTCGGACGTCGGCGGGCATCGAATGTGACGTACGCGGAATTCAACGGCTCCACGTGGGGCCCCACAGTCGACCTCGGCGGCGCGGTGAGCTCCGGGGTCGCGGCGGCCGTCGATCCGAGCGGCCTCTACGCTTTCGCGCGCGGAGCAGGGAACAACCAGCTCTGGTACCAGCGCAACACCGGGTCGGGCTGGGCCGGCGGGTGGGCCTTGCTCGGAGGCGCCCTGTTCTCGGATCCTGCCGCGGTCAGCGACCCGGCTGGTCTCTTCGTGTTCGTGCGCGGCGGCGACGATGCGATCTGGTACCAACGTGCGCAGTCCGGCACGTTCGCGTCGGGCTTCGTCAGCCTCGGGGGGAAGCTCGAGTCCGACCCCGTCGCGGCTCGGGATTCGACGGGCGTCTACGTGTTCGCTCGAGGCCCGTACGGCGCGGTCTACTACCAGCGCTTCTCCGGCGGTTCGTGGACTGGATGGCGGGGGATGGGTGGAGTGGCGAGCTCCGACCCGTGGGCGGTGTCGGATCCCGCGGGACTCTTCGTCTTCGTGCGCGGTGGTGGCGACAGCCTCTACTGGGGCCGGTTCACGGGCGGCGCGTGGTCTGGGTGGCAACCACTCGACGGCGTGCTCACGTCGGACCCGTTCGCGGTCAGCACGTCCGCCGGGCCATACGTGTTCGCCCGGGGTGGCGACAACGCGACGTGGTACCGAAGGTTCACCGGGGGCTCATGGACGCCGTGGGACACTCTCGGTGGCGCGACGGTCGCCGGACCGGTGGCAGCGTTCGACGCGTCGAGCGGCCTCTTCGTGTTCGTGATCGGCACCGATGGCGGCCTCTACTACCAGCGTCTGACCTCGACGTGGAGCGGTTGGCAGGCTTTGGGCGGCGATTTTTCGCCAGTGCGCGGGGGCCGTTGATCGGTTGAAACTCGCTCGCAGATTCGTCGCGCTTCTTGGCGTCGTCGTCGGCTTGAGCGCGGCCGCGCCGGTCGCGGCCCAGACCCCGACGACGGTGAACCCGGCTGGGAACGTGACGCCCACCACGACGCCGGCGAAGGGCGTCGCGGCGGTCGCGCAGTCGGCGCCGGTCGACGGCCGGGTCGCCGTGCTCGTGCAGAACGCGACCACGAAGCCGGTGCGCATCGACCGGATCACCGCCGTCGCCACCAGCACCGACGGCTCGGTCGTGATCGGCGCCCGGACGACGAAGGCGTATCCCGAGGTGGTGGCGCCGACCCAACTGGCCCTGGCCTCGGTGCGGTTCCGGGCCAAGGACCTCGCCGCGAACCCGAACCCGACGATCGTGGTGAAGGTGCGCAGCACGCGGGTCTCGAACGCCCGCGCGCGTCGAGTGCTCTCGGTCGGCGGCCTCGTGTTGTCACCGCCGCAGACCGGCGCAGTCGCGCAGACGATGGCGGCCATGCTGACGAACCCGACCAAGGCATGGACCGCACGGCGACCCGAGGTCGCGGTGATGTGCTTCGGCGAGGCCAGCACCCCGACCACCTTCACCTCCGCACGGGTCCCCGCGCGCCGACTCGCGCCGGGGAAGACGGCGTCGGTCTCGGTGCCGCTGACCACGCTGTGCCCCGCATACCTCGTGGCCGCACGAGCGTCCTAACGTTCGACCCGTGGCGGTCGTCATCGGGTTCCTGCTGGTGGGCATGGTGATCGCCATCGCCGCGTTCTTCGTGACCCGTGAGGCGACGCGCATCGCCAACGAGCCGCCGCCGGCGCTCTACCACCTCGACGATGCGCTGGCGTGGGTCGTGGAGCACCTCCCCGACGACGTCGCCGCGACCCTCACCGTCGACGACGTGCGCCGCATCCTCGAGGGCCAGGTCGACTTCTTCAAGCGCAAGGGCGTGTCGTCGAACGGCTCCACTGCCTACCCCCCGGGGCCGGTCGTGATCGGCGGCTCGGAGACGGTCGAATTCATCATCGAGCGCAGCGCGGCCGACGGTGAGACCTATCTCCCCGAGCAGGTGTACGGCGTGATCGACACGCAGCTCAGCTACCTGCGCGCGATCGGTGCCGTCGGTCCCCAACGGGACGACGACGTGCCCGACGCCGGCGAGGATCACTCAATCGGGTGACGCCGCTCACCGGCTCGCGTGCCAGCAGATCGGTGGTGGATCTGCGGTGCTGGTCGGAGGTGGCGATGCCCGCCACCGGATCACTGGCCGGTCGGCCGCGAGATCCGACGTCGTGATCGGGTCGTCAGCGAGCGCAGGGATCTCGGCGATGCCGTCGAGCGGTGCGTCGTCGAAGCGGCGCTCCCAGAAGAGCTGCTCGAGCGCGGCGTTCGAGTCGCCGGATCGGCACGCCTCCCGCGTCGGCGAGGACGCCTGGTCGAGTCTGGAGGCGCGGGTCCAGATCATGCCGCGGCGCGGATCAGCGCTCGTCTTCGGGGAGGGGCCGGCCCTGCACGGCGCGCGCCTGTCGCAGCGCGGCGGCGGCGAGCTCCGAGAGCTCGACGTCGGTGCCGATGCGCCGGTTCCGCCGCGACAAGTCGCGCAGACGACTCACGAGCCGATCCACCATGTCGGCGAGCTCGAGCGCGTCCGGTGGCGCAGCGGTGGCCCGACCATCGTCACCGGCGGTGTCGCCTGACGCGCCGTCGCCCGCGTCATCGCCGTTGCTCGCTGGCTCCGCGGCGGGAGCTTCGGGTATCACCGGATCCTGACCGATGATGTCGAAGTCGCTCACCCACGGGGTCCACCCGTTCCCATCCCAGTAGCGCAGCTGGTGGCGGCCATGGGGATCAGGATCCCACCCGGGCGGGACGTCGTGGAACGCGGCCGGGGCGGCGGGTGGTGTGCTCGTCTCGATCATGGGTCAGCTCCGGCGGAACGGTCGCCGCTTCCTCGTCCAGGTGCTGGAGACGGCGAGATACCCGAGGTCGACCAGCGCGATGCCGATGACCAGCAGCCACAAGGTTGCCGCGTTCGACCCGGTGAATGCCAGGGTCCGGCCCGCGATGGTGACCGCCAGCGGTGCGGGCAGCACGGTGGGGGTGGGTGGTGTGGTTGCGCCGGTGCTGCCGCTGGTCGGGGGCACCGTGGCGTTGCCCGAGCTGTCGACGGGGAGGACGACGCTCTGACCCGCGAAGGTGATGCCGGCAGAGAGTGGACTCGGGTCGGCAGGTCCGCTGGCGGCGGCGATGATGCATGTCACCGTGCCGGCGTCGGCCTGGGCCTGTGACGGCGGGCAGTTGGAAAGCGCGTTGCTGCCCAACTGCCCGGTCTTGACGGTGACCGGGCTCGGCGCAATGGAGCCGTCGGCGGCGATCGAGGGCGTGGTGAGGCCGGCGAGGTTGCAGCCGCTCCCATCCTGTGGGATCGCCGGGTCGGGGTTGCATTCGAGGACGAACGCGTTGGCCTGCGCGCTGACCGCGCCCGATGCCGCGATCGAGCCCGCCGGCGCGCTGATCTGCACCACTTGGCCATCGGTCAGGCAACGGTTGGGCGAGACGAGCAACGCCGACGCCGGGATCGGGATGTCGGTGCACGTGAACGTGCGGGTCGTGGCCGGTGCCGTGGTCGAGGGCGGTGCGGTGGTGGTCGGCGCGGTCGTGGTCGAGGTCGGTGCCGTGGTGGTGCTCGACGGTGCAGTCGTCGAGGTCGGTGTCGTGGTCGAGGTCGTCGACGTCGTGGTCGTCGTCTCGGAGGCGTAGCTGATGTCGGCGGTGGCCTGGAAGTTGTAGCCGGGGCCCGTGTACGCGCCCGACACCGTCGCGGTCGCCGCGCTCACCGCACACGGCAGAGTGGCGGGCGGCATGGGGATGCACTGCGCGCTGTTGGCGCCGATGCCGGTCTTCTTGGCGACGAGCGAGACGTCGTGTGCGCCCGCCGCGACCGCGCCGGATGGGAAGCCGACGAGCACGAGTGACGTCCCGAGCCCGGACGCACCGACGCAGTCGTCGGCTGTCGTGCTCGCGAGCGGCGTACCGCCGCTGTCGGCGTTGCCGCACTGCGTCACCGCGACGAAGACGCCGCTGTCGGTCGCAGCCGTCGTCGTCACTGTGACCGAGATCGTCGCGCCGTCGGTGAGGTTGGCGTTCGGCGCGGCGACGACCGTCTCGCCGCTCGCGCTCACCGGTGAAGACGCGAGCAGCCCAATGCCGCCGGCCACCAGCGCGGTGACACCGCACGCGCCGGCGAATCGCCGCAAGCCGGATCGAGTCATGCGAAGTCCCCCGTCCCCGCTGCCCTGCCGCGATGTCGGCGTCTCGGAACTCCCCGCCCAAGCCACCCAGCCCTTGACAACGCGCGCTAATGGACATTTTAATGACATTCTTCGACGGGAACAAGACCGCTGGGGGGCGGCCGACAGCCGAGCGGGCAGGGGACACCCGTGTACGAGCAACGGCACGCGGGCGCGCTCGGTGGCTTCTTCCGGTGGCACGGACCGCCGTGGAAGTGACCACTCGCCGAACAAGGAGCGGGCTCGTGCACGAAAATCGGAGAAAGAGGCGTCGGCGCATCAGTGCCGCCGCCGCGGCGATCGCGACATCGCTCGCGACGCTGGTCGGACTGGTCGGGTTCACTGGCGCCCCTGCCTTCGCAGGTACCAACGCCAACACCAGCTACGAGTTCGACTGCACCACGTCGCTGTCGGCCGGCCAGGTGGCGCCGTTCATCGTCACCGCCAACCTCAACGCCGCGCCTGACCCGTCGTTCCCGTCGGGTGCGACGTTCGGCGCGTCCGGCGCGCTCAGCTTCACCCTTTCGGGTGGGTTCATCGCCGGATTCGCAGCGAACGGCGTTCTTCTTCCGGGTGGTGTTGGACTCACCGTGCACGACCTCGCGTTGTCGTCGACCGACGGCACCGCGACCGGTTCGTACGCGTACAACCAGACGTTCGCGAAGGTGGTGCCCGGATCCAGCACTCTCAGCGCGACTTGGGCGTCCGCGTCGACGACGCTCAGCGGTGCGTTCGCAGCGGGTGACGTCGGCAAGGGCGTGACCGGCGGCACTGGCCTTCCCTCGGGGGCTACGATCGTCGCCGTCAACCCCGGCGTCAGCGCCACGATCAACGCGCCGACGACCGCGGCTCAGGTCGCCGCAGTCTCGATCACGCTGTGGGACGGAGTGACGTTCACCGATGCTGCCGTGAGCACGGGGAACGCGTTCACGACCAACGGCACCGCCGGCGGGAACGCGAACATCGGCGCCACTTCGGCGTCCGGGTTCGATGCCAACGTCAACCTGACCGTGCCCTTCGGTGCGGCGACCGGCGGCGAGGGTGTCGGCACGGCCAACTGCCTCGAGACGGGCTGGGACGCCTCCGCCAACCCGGGGCCCGCGCAGACCGGCGCGGCGACCCCGCAGACGCCGCCCGGGTCGACGACCCCGCTGGTGCTCGCCAGCGGTGGCTTCGTCGCGCAGCCCGGCACGGCGGTGCAGATCACCCCGGCGGCATCGTCCTTCGTGGCGCTGGCGGATGCCCCGCCAGTGGCGCAGAACGCCAGCTACAACCTGGGTGTCGGTCAGAGCAAGACGATCACGCTGATCGCCACCGACACCGACGCGACCCCGGTCACCGGGTTCTCGATCGTCGGTGCTCCGAGCGACGCCCGCCTGACCGTGGGCTCGCCGGCGGCGAACGGTGATGTGACCGTCACCGACGCCGGCAGCGGTCCGGCGGTGGTGACGTTCCAGTTCACCGCCACCGACGGGGTCGGGACGAGCAACACGGGCACCGCGACCGTCAACATCGGAACACCTCCGGTGGACGAGCCGCTCACCCAGAACGTGATCGGTGGACAACTCGTGGTGAGCTGCAGCAACCCCGACACCAACGGGGGTACGCCACTGCTGACCTGCCCAGAGTTCCAGTTCCCCGCCATCACGTTGAACGGACTCCAGCAGACGAGCACGGGGAGTGGAGCCACGCTCTACGTGTCCGACAACCGTGGTGACCCGAGCGCGACGGCATGGTCGCTGACCGCGTCCATGGTCGCCACGCCCATCGGCGTGGGGAGCAACACCAACGCCTCGTGCGCCGGCATCGTTGCGTTCTGCAACGAGAACGTCGCCACGCACGCGCTCGATGCCAGCGGCAACGGCCAGATCGCCAAGGGCAACCTGGCGATCGGGGCGATCAGCTGCCTGCCGCACGCAGGCAACCTGAACCCGGCTCCGACGCCGGGTGCCGGTGGGACGTTCGCATCGACGCAGCAGATCTGCCAGGCGGTGTCGTCGACCCAGCAGGGCGGTACGTTCGACGTGACGAAGAGCTACACGTTGACCATCCCGTCGTCGGTGTACGCCGGCAAGTACTGGGGCACCGTGGAGTTCCTCGTCCAGTAGTGCGAGCTCGTACTGCGACTGATCCATGGTCATGAGGGATGGAGTGGGGCGATACCGAGCCGGTATCGCCCCACTCCGCGCCCTGTATGCGACGATCGCGTCCTCTGCCACCGCTTTCCGTCTTCCATCTCCACAACCAGGCCGACTCCGACTGCACGCAACGAGGACGCACGTGACCACTCGATCTCGCTCGATCCGGGTGCTCGCCGGAGCCGCGTTCGGCGCGGTGCTGGCCGTCCTCGCGCTCGGCGTACCTCCCGTGGCGATGGCCGCCGACAACGGGCAGTGGTCGGTGTTCCCGACGACGGTCGCAGGTCAACCGGCGCGCCCGTTCTTCCAACCCCTGCTCACCCCCGGTGTGCCGGTCGCCGATTCGTTCACGATCACCAACAAGACCGACGAGCCGCTCAACGTCGACCTGTATGCGGCCGATGCCTTCAACACCCCCGAAGGTGGCTACGCGTCGCGCCCCCCGCAGGCTCCCAAGCGCGACATGGGCGCGTGGATCGACCTCCCGAGCGCAAACGTCACCGTCAACCCGAACAGCGCGCTCGACGTCCCGTTCACCGTTAACCCACCGCTCGACGCATCGCCCGGTGACCATGCTGGCTCGATCGTCGCGGTGAACACGAAAGCGAGCGTCTCGAAGAGCGGGTCCGTGAACGTCCGTGCCATCCAGGCGGTCGGGACGCGCGTGTACGGCCGTGTCGCCGGACCGACGACCGAGAGCATCGACGTGACCTCGCTCGAGCTCACCACGAGCGGTGGCGTCGGCGCGCTCCTGGGGGGACCGGTCGATGCCGACGTCACCTACAAGGTCGTCAACACGGGCAACGTCCGACTGTCTCCGAAGGCGCAGCTCGAGATCTCGCCCCTCGTGGGCGGCAGCAAGCACGTGAAGCCGCTGGCGCTGCCCGAGCTCCTCCCGCGAGGATCGGCCGTCGTGCACCAGCACGTGTCGGGAATCTGGCCGTTCGGCAAGCTCACCGCGAAGGTGCAGATCGTCTCAGCCGCTTCGACCGAAACCGCCTCGTCGAGCACGTTCGTCATCCCCTGGGCGCTGCTGGCCATCGTGGTCGTGCTGCTCGTGCTCCTGTGGTGGTGGCTACGACGCCGCCGCCAGCGCGACGAGGGCGAGATCGCGTGGTCCGAGGTCGACGTGGTGAAGGCCCGATGACACGCGGTCGCGGTCTGCTCCTCCCGCTCCTGCTCGCCGCGGTGGCGGTGACGACCGCATCGTGCGGCGGCGGATCGAGCTCTTCGTCCAGCGGCGAGGCGTGCACCCGCGTGCAGCAGGCCACCAAACTCGCGGGCAAGAAGGGCGTCGAGCCGGCGACGTACCTGGCCAAGCTCGACGACGCGCTCTCGGCGGCCGCCGACGTGAAGGACCCGAAGGTGCGCAAGGCAGCGCAGGAGGCTCAGTCGCTGATGAAGACGGCACCCAGCAGCACCATTGCCGCCGGCACCTTCGACTTCAGCCGAATCGGAGCCGTCGCGAAGGTGCTCGACCGGTGCGAGCGCTACCTGCGATGAGGCCGGCGCGGCTGGTCGCCGCGCTCGCGAGCGCGGCGCTCCTGGTGCCCTTGCTCGCCGGCGCGGCCGCGCCGGGCGCGAAGGCGCCGCCGCCCACGCTCGAGCTCTCGAGCACGGTGCTGGTCCCGGGATCCAGCGTCGCCATCCACGGGACGCACTGGCCCGAGGGCACCACGCTCCAGGCAGTGCTCTGCGGCGCGAACGCGGTCGACGGCAGCGTCGACTGCGTCGGGCGGGCGGCGGTCACGATGACACCCGGGCCCACCCAGGTCGTCGACGGAACGCTCCAGGTCTTCGTGCCCCCCCGACCGTGCCCGTGCGTCGTCCTCGTGTCAGGTTTGTCGTCGTCGATCTCACGGCGCATCCCCGTGCAGGTGGCCGGCACGGCGACCGCGCCGCCCGAGACGGCGTCACCCCTCGCCAAGCCGCCGACGTTGACCGTCGATGCCGAGGTCTCCGGCGGCACGACGCTCGCTTCGCTCTTCGGCGGTCCGGCCGAGCGCACCGTGGAGGTACGCATCCACAACGCCGGTTCGGTCGACGTGGCGCACCCCGTCCTGACGCTGAGCTGGGGCCGTTCCGGATCGCCCGACCACTTGATCCGAACCCCGCGGCTCGGACCCATCGCGGGGGGCGCGACGCGCACGGTCGAGGTCCCGTTCGACCTCGACGCCTTGTCGGTGGGCAACTACGAGGTGGCGGGCAGGATCACCGGTGCCTCCAAGCCGGTGGCGTTGCACGCGTCGACGTCGACGTGGCCCTGGGGCCTGTTCGTCATCGCTCTCGTGCTCCTGCAGCTCATCCTGCTCGGCATCCGCAACCGCGTCCGGCGGCGCCTGGCGCGCAAGCAGGTCGAGGCTCGCATCGCGGCCGCCCAGGCGGCGGCGAGCGCGGACGCCCTCGGCACGGATCCTCCCGACGCCGGCGAATTGCCCACCCAGGAGGTGCCGGTGGTGCGAGGCGGAGCGCTCGACGACCCGGCGCGTAACGACGAACCTCGCGCTCGACCTCCCGAACCGATCTGCTGGCGGGCACCGGCGACGTCCGATCGCGCGACTGTCCCGTTGCTGCGGTGGGTGAGCCCGGAGCCGGACGTGGGAGAATCGACGCCATGAGCAACGCGGCCGACACCCGCGAGCGCTTGCTCGAGTCAGCCCAGACGCTGTTCGCGCGTGAGGGTGTCTATCGGGTGCCGCTGAGGCGGATCGTCGAACACGCAGGCCAACGGAACGCCTCGGCGCTGCACTACTACTTCGGGGGTCGCGACGGGCTCCTTCGCGAGATCATCAGGCGTCACGACAAGCGGGTCCGGGCGGAGCGCCGTCAGTTCCTCGAAGAGATCGACGCGAGCGGCGAGCAGCCTGATCTGCGTCGCCTCGTCGAGGCCTTCGTCGTGCCGGTCAGCAGCGAGCTGCTCACCGAGGGCGGGCGCGATTACCTGCGAATCGTCTCTCAGCTCTCGATGCTGTTCGACTACTGGGACGTCAGCCTGCCGAGGGGTCCCACCGAGACGCAGCAGATGTTCCACGCCATGGAAGAGGAGCTCTCCGAGTTCGCCCCTTCCGTGCGCCACCTCCGCATCGCGACGCTGCTCGGACTGGTCACCGATGCGTTGGCAGCTCGGGCCCGCCGGCTCGACCGGGAGCCGGCGGCGGCGCCGCCACTGCTCGATCACGACATGTTCGTCAGCAACCTCATGGACATGGCTCTCGGTGCTTTCTCCGCACCGTCGACCATCGTGAGGGTGGACGGTCCCGCATCTCGGTGAAATCGTGCCATCGCTCGACGTCGGTGTGGTTGAATCGCCGGTACCAGAGAAAGGAGGTGGTCCAACACATGCATGATCAACATGGGACCCTGGAGGTGCGCGGCCGCTGAGGCAGCCACGTCAGCCTTGCACGAGGACTGCCGGCGGAATCCACACCGCTGCGCCGCCACCACGACGGGTGAGAGCTGGTCCCCCTCACGCACACCGTCCGGTGGAAATCCAAAGCTCTGACGGAGGGCGCTTCGGCGCCCTCCGTCGCGTCCGGAGGACGCTTCCAGAGCCTCTGGTCTCTTCCCCCTCGCTCACTCCGTTCGCTCCGTGTCGTGGGCACGTAGTCTCGGCGGCCATGAGCCGACCCACGCGCTTCGAAGAGTTCCGCTACCTGGGCGACAAGCGCACGCAGGTGGTCTACGACCTCGACACCGACGATGCCGGCGCGCAGGAGGCGATCGGCGAGCTCCTCGCCTCGGAGCGCTTCGCCGCGTTCTCCCCCGACACGCTCGTCGAGGCGCGCAACCGGGGCTATCACCCCCACCCGAGCGCGCGCGAGAGGGTCGAGGTCGCCGACACGTTCGGCTGAGTGGCGGCTACGACGGGTCGGCCAGCGACGGCAGCGCCTCGACGCAACCCTTGAGCCGGGCCTCGAAGGCGACGTCGGACAGCGCCGGTTCGCTCGCGAGGGACGCCGGGTCGTCGGGGAGGCCAGCGAGTTGCACCCACGAGGTGCACCCGCCGTACGCGTCGTCCCACGCGACCGTCACCGGTTCGAGGAGCCGGTGCACGCGCAGCGCGAGGACCCAGAGCGGGTCGCGCGGCTTCCAGCCGAGCCGCGAGGCCGCGTAGTCGTCGGTCCAGACGAGCTTCGACCCGATGGCGTCGAGCTCCTCGCTCGTGGTGATCGTGGCGAGCTTCACCACGTCGGCCCAGCCCTCGATCGTGATGGGCTCGCCGACGGGCGCGGCGTGCGCGAGGTCGATCCAGTCGCGGTACGGCGCCTTCAGGAGCTCCGCCTTCTGGTGCTCGGCGGTGGGGTAGAGCCAGAACCGGGTGGACTGCACCGAGAAGTGGCGTCCGTCCTCGCGCAGGCCACCCTTGCGCACGTCGAGGATCTGCTCTCCCTCGAGCAGCGCGTGCACGACGGCAGCCCACTCCTTGCAGGCCCAGTTCCCGGGCCGGACGTCCATGGCCTCACAATAGGCGGGTCATGGACGACACGATCCTGTCCGGAGACCTCAAGCTCTCGGCCCACGTCGCGGTGCCGTCGCCGCCGGTGCCGAGCCTCGGACTGGTCCTGTGCCACGGTCTGCCGAACCCGCCGCGCGGTGCCGCGACCGTCGGCACCACGTACCCCGACCTCGCCGACCACATCGCCAACGAGGCGGGGTGGATCGTGTTGACGTTCAACTTCCGCGGCACGGGGACGTCGGAGGGTGACTTCTCGGCGCGCGGTTGGCTCGACGACCTGCGCAACGCGGTGCGCGCGCTGCACGCTCGGCCCGACGTGCGGGGCGTGTGGGTGGCGGGATTCGGTCACGGCGGCACGTTCGCGGTGTGCGAGGCCGGCGACGACCACCTCGTGCGTGGAGTCGCGGCCATCGCGTCGCCGAGCACGTTGCGCGACTGGGCGCAGGAGCCCGGTCGGCTGCTCGGGCACGCGCGCTCGATGGGCATGATCCGCTCCGACGGCTTCCCGGCCGACACCACGCGATGGGTGCGCGACATCGGTCGGATCGACGCCATCGCCGCCGCCCGCCGTCTCGATCGTCGTCCTCTCCTCGTGCTGCACGGCATGGAAGACGCCGAAGTACCCGTCGAGGAGGCCCGGGCCCTCGCGGACGCCGGGCGACCGACCTCCGAGCTCCGGCTGGTGCACGGCGCCAGCCATCGCCTGCGCCACGACCCCCGCGCCATCGCGACGCTGCTGGGGTGGCTGGCCCGCCAGGTGCCGAGCGGCACACCGACCGAGGTGCCGGCCGGCGGCTGAACTTCTGGCCGTGCCACCCGAGCGGTCAGGCGGTCGCGTCGCGCGCCCGGTCGCGCGCGGCGGCGAGGACGGTGTCGAGGGTGTCGTCGAGGTCGTGCTCGGGTGTCCACCCCGTGGCCGCCACCAGCTTGGTGGGGTCGCCGACGAGCACGGGGACGTCGACCGGGCGCACGAGGT
>DASUAS010000230.1:0-9242 GCA_035763625.1 Acidimicrobiia bacterium | reverse complement strand
GTCCGGGCCGGCCACGAACGGACCGAACGTGTCGCCCTGGTCGAGCGCGATGTGCGTGCCCGGTCCGCACTCCTCCTCGCCGCAGCGCACCGTCCCGCGGAGCACGTAGACGATGTGGTCGCTGTTGTGGCCGTGGGCATGGATCATCATCCCCGGGTCCCACTCCGCGAGCAGCGAGAGGAACCGGGGTGAGAAGTCGAGCCACTTCTCCCGCACCGACGCGGTGTGGTCACCGAAGTCGAGCTTGCGCACCTCCTCCCACGGCACGTCGTCGAGCCGGCTGAACCGGGGGCCACTGCCGTCGACCATCGCGATCTCCCCTTGCCTAAGATTCTCAGCCGCGAGACGATATCCCGGGAGGGGAGGCGTCGTCCATGGGCGCGATGAAGACGAGCATGGAGATCCGGCCGCTCACGTTGGCGATCGGCGCCGAGGTGACCGGGGTCGATCTGCGCCGACCGCTCCCCGACGACGACGTCGCGTGCCTGCGCCAGGCGCTGCTCGATCACCTCGTGCTCTTCTTCCGCGACCAGGACATCGACGACGAGCAGCAGCTCGCGTTCGCGCTCCGGTTCGGTCCCATGCACGTGTCGCCGCTCCAGACCGTGCACCAGGACGCCCCCGAGATCGTCGTGCTCGACCAGATCCACCCGGTGGGCGAGGGCGCCGACGAGTGGCACAGCGACAACACGTTCCTCGCCGACCCGCCGATGGGATCGATCCTGCGGGCGGTGCAGCTGCCCGACCTCGGCGGCGACACCTGCTTCGCGAGCATGTACGCCGCCTACGAGGCGCTCTCACCGGCGATGCGCGCGCTGGTCGACGGCCTGCGCGCGGTGCACGACATCACCCGCCCGCTGCAAAAGGCGATTCGCGACGGTCATTCGTCGCTCGACGTCGCCGAGATGCAGGAGAAGTGCCCGCCGGTCGAGCACAACGTCGTCGTGACGCACCCCGAGACCGGGCGCAGGGCGCTCTTCCTCAACCGCAACTCCACCACGCACCTCGTCGGTCTCACCGATCGCGAGAACGACGTGCTCTTGCCGTTCCTCTTCGACCACGTGCGCTCGCCCGAATTCCAGTGCCGGTTCCACTGGGAGCCGGCGTCCATCGCGTTCTGGGACAACCGCGCGGTGCAGCACTACGCGGTCGCCGACTACCGCGAACGGCGCGTCATGCACCGGGCGACGATCGCGGGCCCGGTGGCGCGGTGACCGTCGACTACGAGGAGCGCTATCTGTCGGAGCCCGGTGCGGTCGGCCTCTTCACCCGTCTCACCCGCGTCGGCCTGCTGGTCGAAGCGTTCCAGCACCGCTGCCTCGACCCCTTCGGGTTGCGGTTCATCGACTACTCGGTGCTGCGCGTGCTCGAGCTCGTGGGCGAACCGCACCGCATGTCGCCCACCGAGCTGAGCGAGATCGTGGTGCGGTCGAGCGGTGGGATGACACAGATCCTCGACCGGCTCGAACGCGCGGGGCTGATCGCGCGCGCCCCCGATCCCGCCGACCGCCGCAAGGTGCTCGTGGCCCTCACCGACGAGGGCATGCGCACCGCCGACGCCGCCAACGCCCGCTACGCGTCCGAGCGCGAGCGGTTGCTCACCGGCCTCTCACCCGACGAGGTCCAACAGCTCGACGACGCCATCCACCGCCTGCTCGAGGTGATGACGGCCGAATCCTCCGCGACCGTCTGACCCCGCCGGCCGACGGTCAGGCGAGGGTGGTGCCCGAACGGCCGCCTCGGACGGTCACGAACACCATGCCGGCGTCCCCCGCGGTGAAGCCGTACTCGGCGCCGGCATGCAGCACGACCGAGTCGTGGCGGCGCAGCACCTGGCCGTCGGACATGGTGCAGCTCCCGTCGAGCAGGAGGATGAGCTCGTCGTGGTCGTGGCTGTGCAGCGGCACCGCGTACCCGGGCGGGAACTCCGAGTACTGGGAGTGGAAGCCGCCTTCGCCGCGCGCCAGGAACTTGCGGCGCGCGCCATGCCGTTCGGCTTGCTCGACGAGCTCGATCGGCGCGGTCGGCGAGCGCCGCTCGTCGGGCCATTCGATCTCGTCGAGCACGAAGTAGTTCGGTGCGTCGGTCATCGGTCCCTCCTCGTCGGTCGTCGAGTGGCCAACCCGCCGAGGAGCACCGTGAGGTAGTCGTCGGCGATGGCGTCGGGTCGCTGCGGCCCGTCGGGCCGGTACCAACGGACGCTCACCCAGATCGCGTCGCGCAGGAAGCGGTACACGGCGTCGGCGGGGACGTCCTGGCGGAGCCCGCCCGCGCGCATCCCCGCGTCGAGCACCTCGATCCACAGGCGCTCGGTGGCTTCCACCGCGTCTCGCAGGAACGAGAACCGCGGGTACTGCACCAGCACGTTGTACTCGTTGAGCATGACCGCGACCGCGGCGCGATCGGTCGCCAGCGCGCCGAACGCCACGTGCACGAGCGCGCGGAGTGTCGTCACCGGATCGGTGCCAGCCGACGCGACCGTCGTGTACTGGTGCCCGATGTCCTCGAGGAAGTCGCGCATGAGCGCCTCGATCATCGACTCCTTGGAGTCGAAGTGGTGATAGAGGCTGCCCGAGAGGATCCCCGCGGCGTCGGCGATCTCCCGCACCGTGGTGTTGGCGTAGCCGCGCGTGGCGAACAGCTCGCCCGCGATCGCCACGATCTCGGCGCGCCGCGCGGAGACGAACTCGACGTCGGGGGTGACCGGATCGGCGGTCACCGGTGCAGCACCAGGTTGCGGCTGTGGTCGAGCACGGCGACCCGACCGGGTGGCACGACCACCGTGGTGTCGAGCGCCTGGACGATGGCCGCGCCGGGGATCCGGTCACCCGGCACGAGCCTGGCCCAGTCGAACACCGGTGTGGTGACGAAGCCCGGGTGCTCGGCGAAGGAGGCGGGTCGCGACGCCACCGGTTCGGGCGTGCGGCCGTGGGGTTCGACGTCGAGCTCGCGCACCGTCGGTGCCGCGCCCGTGGGGCGCACCACGCGGACGCGCAACGCGGTCACCTGCAACCTCGGTGCCGGAACCACCCCGTACGCCGCGACGTAGCGCTCGGAGAACCTGCGGGGGAGCGTCGCGACCACCTCGTCGATCGGGCCGTCGAGGAGCGGGACCTCGAGCGCGTGCACCTGCCCCACCACGCGCATGAACGCGGCCCGGTGGACGTCGGCGTCGCCACCGCCGATCTCGTCGCGCGCGCGTTCCTCGAGCGCGCGGAAGGTGGTGTCGAACGCGACCGCGTCGAGCGTGTCGAGGTCGGCGGGGAACGGCCGGCGGTGTTCGGCACCGAGGTCGGCGCGCACGAGCCCGACCGCCGACGCCACCCCGGCCGCCCAGGGGACGATCACGGTGGCGATGCCGAACTCGTCGGCGAGGCGGCTGACGTGCATCGGACCGGCGCCGCCGAAGCCGACCAGCGCGAAGTCGCGCGGGTCGATGCCCCGTTGCACCGTGACCACCCGGATGGCCGCGGCCATGGTCGCGTTCACGATGTCGTGGACCGCGCGCGCGGCGTCGACCACGTCGATCCCGAGCGGCCCCGCGACGCGGGCCAGCAACGCGGCGCGAGCTCGCTCGGGTGACAGCGTCACCCCGCCGGCCAGCCGGGTGGGATCGAGGTAGCCGAGCACCAGGTCGGCGTCGGTGACGGTCGGCTCGGTGCCGCCGCGCCCGTAGCAGGCCGGCCCCGGATCGGCGCCCGCCGAGCGGGGCCCGACCCGGAGGATGCCACCGTCGACGGCGGCGATGCTGCCTCCGCCCGCGCCGACCTCCGCCAGGTCGACCACCGGCACCTTGAGCGGGATGCCGGTGCCGGCGCGCGCGCCCCCGAAGCTCCCCTTGCCACCGACCTGGAAGTCGTGGGTGATCGCGGGGCGCCCGTCGCGCACGATGCCGGTCTTGGCGGTGGTGCCGCCCATGTCGAACGAGATCACGTCGCCGGCGCCCGCGGCGCGCCCGACCATGCCCGCGGCGAGGACCCCAGCGGCGCCGCCGGACTCGACCGTGCTGACCGGGTGCGCCGCGGCGCGGGCCGCGGTCATCACGTCGCCGGCCGAGTCCATCACCTGCACGTCGCAGGTGATGTCGATGGCACGCAGGCGCGATCCCAACTCGTCGAGGTACCGGGACATCACCGGTCCCACGACGGCCGACACCACGGTGGTCATCGCGCGCTCGTACTCGCGCATCTCGGGCCAGACGTCGGACGAGCACGCCACGAATGCATCGGGAAGCGCGGCGCGCAGCGCGCTCGCGACGGCCTCCTCGTGGTCGGGGCGGGCGTACGCGTGCAACAGGCACACCGCGACTCCCGCGGGTGCCTCCGCCGCGACCTGTGCCACCACCTTCTCGACCGCGGCGTCGCTCAACGGCACGAGGACCGTGCCCGAAGCGTCGATTCGTTCCCGCACCTCGAACGTGAGCCGCGGGTCGACAGGTGGTGGAGCGGGCGTGAAGTGCACGTCGTACCGGTCCTCCTCGACGCGCGCGGCGCGCCCGAGTCGCAGGAGGTCCGCGAACCCCTCGGTGGTCACGAGCGCGACCGGCGCGCCGGTCCGTTGCAGGATGACGTTGGTGGCGAGCGTCGTCCCGTGGACGAAGCGCGTCACGTCGGCGGCGTCGACACCCGCGACGCCGAGCACCTCGGTCACACCTCGGACGATGCCGTCGATCGGGTCGGCGGGCGTGGTCGGGACCTTGGCGGCGTGCACCGCGCCCGAGCGGCCGGCGAGGACGAGGTCGGTGAAGGTGCCGCCGACGTCGGCCCCGAGCACCCAGGCTTCTGCGGTCACTCCGCTCACGCGTCGACCCCGTAGTCGCGGACGGCGCCCTCCGGGGTGACCCCACCGGCGGCGATGTCGTCACGGACGAGAGCCGGGTCGCGCTCGTGCGCCGGACCGAGGCCACCGCCGCCCGAGGTCCGCAACACGAATCGATCGCCCGGCTCGAGGGGGACGTCGGTCTGGCGGGCGGCCACCGCCTCGATGCTCCCGTCGACCCGCTCGATCGAGAACGAGCCCGGCCGGCCGGGCTCACCACCCCGCGTGCCGGGAGGTGGATGGGCGCCGAGGCGGTCGCCGCGCACGGTGAGGCGGGCCGGCGCGAGGAGCTCGATGACGGTCTCGACGCCGAGCCCACCGCGCCACGTGCCGGGTCCCCCAGAGTCCGGAAGGAGGCGCGCCGAACGCACCACGAACGGGTACTGCGCCTCGAGCGGTTCCACCTGCGGGATCACCGAACGGCCGCCGAGGAAGAAGGCCCCGGTGGCGTCGGGCCCGTCGGCGCCGACGCGCGCGCCGAGCCCGCCGAACTCGTAGAGCAGGTTGAGCCATGTGGAACCGTCGGGCCACGCGCCGCTCAGCGCGTACACCTGGATGAGCGAGCTCGCAGCCACCGCGCCGCCGGGTTGCGCGCGAGCGAGCGCTTCGAGGATCGCTTCGGTCGCGGCCGCGACGGTGACCAGCCGACCACCACACGCGGCGGGCGGTTCGGGGTTCACCAACGTCCCACGCGGCAGGTGCACCGAGAGCGGGCGGAAGCACCCCTCGTTCATCACGATGGCCGGATCGACGAAGCAGCGGACGGCGTACAGGATTCCCGACAACGTCTGCGACACCGACGAGTTGATGGCGCCCTTGGCTTGCGCCGACGTGCCGGCGAGGTCGACGTCGACGTTGCCCGTGCCGTCGAGCGTCACCGCGACGCGCACTGCGAACGAGCGCGCCTCCATGCCGTCGCTGTCGATGGTGAACGATCCCTCGTAGCGTCCCGCGGGCAACTCGGCGAGCGACGCACGCATGCGCCGCTCCGAGTCGTCCATGTCGCGGTGCGCGCAACGGCCCACCGCGTCGGCCCCGAAGCGATCCTGCAGCTCCTCGACGCGACGGGCGATGACGTTGACGCCCGCGACCAACGCCTGCACGTCGCCGGCGACCTTGTCGGGGGTGCGGCTGTTGCGGCGGATGATGCGGAGGACGTCGTCGGCGGGCACACCCGCGCGGGCGAGGTGCACCGGCGGGAGCAGCAGGCCCTCGACGAACGTGTCGGTGGCGAGCGCGGCCAGACCCGCGGCCGACACGCCACCGACGTCGGCCACGTGGATGAGGGTGCCGGCGAAGAACGTGACCCGACCGTCGGCGAACACCGGGCGGAACACGAGGAGGTCGTTGGCGTGGATGCCGCCGCGGTACGGGTCGTTGAGCGCGTACACGTCGCCGGGGGCCATCGTCGCGGGCGGGAAGTCCTCGACCAGGGCGGGGAGCGAGCAGCGGAGGCTCGCCGCGTGCATCAGGCTCGTGGCGGTCGAGAGGGCGACGAGCTGTCCCTCGGCGTCGAGCACCGCCGCGCAGGCGTCGGCGCCCTCCTGGATGTGGGCGCTGTGGCCGGCGCGCACCACCACGATGCTGGCTTCCTCGGCCGCGACGACGAGCCCGTTGCGGACGATCTCGCCCGTGATGGCGTCCTCCACCGTGGTCACGGGGGAACCCTACCGAGCGCGCCCTAGCGCCCGCTTGGGTTGGTCTGCTGTACTGACCGCGATGCGCAGTGGATTCCAGGTCTTCGACGCCGATGCCCACGTGGTCTACCCGCCCGACCTCTGGTCGCGGTTCCTCGACGCCCGTCATCGCGACCGGGTCGGCCGACGCGCCCCGGCGGGTCTCGACCACTACAACCCGGTCACCGTCGACGGTCGTTTCTCGCAGCACCCGACGTCGATCTACGGCCAGTTCCAGAAGGCGATCAACTGGACCGCCGACGACATGGTGGCCAAGTACGGCGACATCGCGGTGGAGGGCTTCACCGGCGACCGCGTCGCCACCGCGATCGCGGCCGAGGGCGTCGACGCGATGGTGATCTACGGCCCGGAGTACGACATGTGGCTCGAGGGGATCGACCCCGAGATGCAAGCCGCGATGGCGCGGGCATACAACCGCTGGGGCGAGGAGATGCGCGAGACGTCGAAGGGCGTGGTGATCACGTCGGGCCCGGTACCGCTCAACGACGTCGCGCGCGCGGTCGAGGAGATCCAGTACGCGTACGACCATCTCGGGATCCGCTGCTTCTGGGCGCGGCCCGACCAGTTCAACCATCGCAACCTCGGCGACGCGTACTACGACCCGATCTACGAGCTGCTCCAAGACCTCGACTGCGCGTTCGCGACGCACGAGTACATGGGGCTCAACGCGCCCACCGCGGGCTCTGACCGGTTCGACACGTTCACCGAGTGGCACACCGTCGTGCACCCGCACGAGGCGCAGTGCGCGTTGCTGTCGATGATCGTGCACGGTGTGTTCGAACGGTTCCCCCGGCTGCGCGTCGCGTACATGGAGGCGGGCTGCGGGTGGTTGCCGTCCTGGCTTCACCGCATCGACGAGCACCTCGAGCTCGCGGGCGCGGCCGAAGCTCCTGACCTCACCATGTCGGCCACCGACTACTTCCGGCGCAACTGCTGGATCTCGACCGAGTGCGACGACCGCTACGTCGCCGACGTGATGCGATGGATGGGCGACGACCACATCGTGTTCGAGACCGACTTCCCGCACCCCGACTCGAAGTACCCCAAGGCCACCGAGCACTTCCTCGCGCTCGAGCCCGACCTGATCGGCGACGACAGCAAGCGCAAGGTGCTGTGGGACAACGCGGTCGACCTCTACCGGTTCCCCGAGGGCTACCTACCAGCGGCGTGAACACGTTCCGCCGGCCGTTCGAAGCGGCCGACCCCGAGGCGATCGCGCGGCTGTACCCACCGCCACCCGAGTACTTCGAGACCGCGTGGTTGGCGACGCCGGAGGAGATCGAGCGCACGCAGCTCGAGCGGTTGCGGGCCCGCGCGCTCACCGCGGCGAAGGTCCCGTTCTTCGCCCGGCGGTGGGAGGCCGCAGGTTTCGATCCCGCGTCGATCACCACGCTCGACGACCTGTGGCGCGCGCCCGCGTACACGGTCGACGACATCCGCCGCAGCATCGAGGACCACCCGCCGTGGGGCGACTACCAGGGCGTGACACCAGCGGACGCGACGCGCGAGCCGATGCGCGTCTTCATGTCGGGGGGCACCACCGGTCGCTCGCGCCCGACCTTCTACACGCAATGGGACCGCGAGGTCGGTGCGCTGCTCACCGCGCGGGCGCTCTACATGCAAGGCATCCGTCCCGGTGACGTCGTGCTGAACTCATGGGCCTACGGCACCCACAACGGCGCGTTCGTGTTCGACGAGGCGCTGTACCGCTGGCTCGACTGCGTCGTCGTCACCACCGGCACCGGCAACGTCACCAGCAGTGAGCGCCAGGTGGAGCTGGCGATCGAGTACGAAGCCGCAGCCATCCTCACCACCGGCGACTACCTCTTGCGCCTGGCCGACGTGGCGCGGGGGATGGGGTACGACCCCGCGTCCGACTTCAAGCTGCATTCGCTGCCGAACATCGGCGACCGCGAATTGCTGGAGTCGACGTTCGGTGTCGAGTGCTTCGAGTCGTACGGGTTCCACGAGGTGCAGTGGGTGTCGGTCGAGTGTCCGGCTCACGACGGCCTGCACATCTTCGAGGACGCGTTCGTCGTCCAGATCGTCGACCCCGAGACCGGCGAGCCGCTCCCCGACGGCGAGCTCGGCGCGCTGTGCATCACCGAGCTCTACAAGACCGGGAGCCCGCAGTTCCGGTACAACATCATGGACCTGTCCGCGCTGTCGCCCCGCGAGCAGTGCTCGTGCGGCAGCTGGCTCCGCAAGATGGCACCGTTTGCCGGCCGCGGCGACAACATGGTGAAGCTGCGCGGCGTCAACGTGTGGCCCGAGGCGGTCGGCGAGCTGGCGATGGCGGTCGACGGCGTGGCGCCCGACTGGTTCGTGCGCGCGGTGCGGCGCGACGGCCGCGACGAGCTCGTCGTCTCGGTGGTGAGCGACCGCGAGCCGTCGGCGTTCCCGGCGATCGGCGACGCCGTCGAGCAGCGCCTCAAGGACCGGCTCGGCGTCCGCATCGCGGCGGAGGTCGTGCCTCCCGGTGCCCTCGACGTGTGGACGGAGGTCGACGTGTCCCCGAAGTTGAAGCGGTTCCGTGACGAGCGGTGACGTCGTCGACACGTTGTGCAACGCGTTCACGGTCGATCGCCGCGAGCTGTGGGACGGCGCGATCTCGTCCGCCGGCATCCAGGTGAAGGTGCGGCGCGACGACGCCGACTCGTTCACGGACGCGGCCACGTTGGTCGCGCGCATGGACGAGCTCGGCATCAGCACGATCGTCGTCGTGAC
>DASUAS010000229.1:0-27651 GCA_035763625.1 Acidimicrobiia bacterium | reverse complement strand
CGACTACCTCGTCGCCGCGGCGGGCGCAGTGCTCGCGGAGACCGGTCTCCTCCCCCACGCCAACGCCGGTGCGCTCACCGAGGACGACCTGGTGCGCCTCCGCGCCGTCTCGCCGTCGCAGGGGATGATGATCGAGACGCTCGCCCAGCGGTTGGGCGACCCTGGCGGCCCGCATGCCGGTGCACCCGACAAGACCCCCGCCCGACGCCTGGCGACGCTCGAAGCTGCCGGGCGGGCGCGCGTGCCCTTCACCACCGGCATCCTCGTGGGCATCGGCGAGACCCGGCAGGAACGGCTCGACGCGTTGCTCGCCATCCAGGCGTCGCACGCCCGGCACGGGCACGTGCAGGAGGTCATCGTCCAGAACTTCCTGCCCAAGACCGGCACCTCGATGTGGCGCGCGCCCGCGTGCCCACCCGACGAGTTCCTCTGGACCATCGCGGTCGCCCGCCTGGTGCTCGACCCGTCGATCCACCTGCAGGCGCCCCCCAACCTCTCCGACGCCGACGACCTCGCGTCGCTGGTCGCCGCCGGCATCGACGACTGGGGCGGCGTCTCGCCGGTCACGCCCGACCACGTCAACCCCGAACGGCCCTGGCCCGGGCTCGACCTGCTGCGCGACGCCACCGAGGCCACCGGTCACACGTTGGCGCCGCGCCTCACCGTGTACCCCGAGTACGTGCGCGACGGCGACCGCTGGCTGCACGACGACGTGCGCTTCGCGGTCCGGTGCGCGTCCGACGTCGAGGGGCTCGCCCGCGACGACGCGTGGGCGGCGGGCGGCGACGTCGCGCCCCCCGCGCTGCTCCCGGCCCCGCCGCCGCCGGGATGGACGGCCCGGGCGCGCACACCGGTCGGCGAGGTGCTCGACGGCGTGCTCGCCGGTGAAGAGGTCGACGTCGACGAGATCGTCACGCTGCTCGGCGCGCGCGGCCCCGACTTCCTCGAGGTCGCCGCCGTCGCCGACCAGCTCCGCATCGACGCCGTCGGCGACGCGGTGACGTTCGTGCGCAACCGCAACATCAACTACACGAACGTGTGCACCTTCAAGTGCCGGTTCTGCGCGTTCTCCAAGGGCCCCCTCTCGCTCAACCTGCGCGGCACGCCCTACCTCCTCGACCTCGAGGAGATCCAGCGACGCGTGCTGGAGGCGGTCGACTGTGGCGCCACCGAGGTCTGCCTGCAGGGCGGGATCCACCCCGACTTTGACGGCGACTACTACCTCTCGGTGGCCCGGGCGGTGAAGGAGGTCGCGCCGCAGATCCACGTGCACGGCTTCACCGCGCTGGAGGTCACCGAGGGGGCGCGCCGGCTCGGCATGCCGCTGCGCGACTACCTGGTGCAGGCGAAGGAAGCCGGCCTGGCCACGCTCCCCGGCACCGCGGCGGAGATCCTCGACGACGAGGTGCGAGCGATCATCTGCCCCTACAAGATCGACACCGAGGAGTGGCTCGACGCCCACCGCACCGCGCACTCGGTCGGGCTGCGCTCCAACGTCACGATCATGTTCGGGCATGTCGAGCGGCCGGAGCACATCGCCCGCCACCTCGTGCGCACCCGCGCCGTGCAACAGGAGACCGGCGGCTTCACCGAGTTCGTGCCGTTGCCCTTCGTGCACATGGCCACGCCGATCTACCTGCAGCACAAGGCCCGTCGTGGGCCCACCATGCGCGAGGTGCTGCTCGTGCACGCGGTCGGTCGCATCGCCTACCGGGGCTGGATCGACAACGTGCAGATCTCGTGGGTGAAGACCGGTGTGCACGGCGCCCGTCAGGCGCTGCAGGCCGGATGCAACGACCTCGGCGGCACGCTGATGGACGAGAACATCTCGCGCGCGGCCGGCGCGAGCCACGGGCAGGAGCTCGACGAGTCGGAGTTGCGCTCGATCGTGGAGCCGCTCGGCCGCCCCCTGGAGCAGCGCACCACGCTGTACGGCCGCACCCACACCGAAGGCCGACGGCTCCGCCCGCCCCCCGAGGTGGTGGAGGCGGATCGCGTTGCGGCCGCGTTCTCCGACGGCGTGCCGGTGACGTTCGGCGGGGTCAGGAGCAGCGCCCGATGACGGTCGCGCGGTGAGGAACGCGCGGTGAGGGTGGTGCGGTGAGGGTGGTGCGGTGACGGGTCGTCTCGACGTCGTCGCCATCGGCAACGCGCTGGTCGACGTCCTCAGCCACGAGAGCCACGAGTTCCTGGTCGAGCACGGTCTCACGTCGGGGGCCATGGAGCTCGTCGACACCGAGCGGGCCGAGCGCCTCTACGCGGCGATGGGTCCTGCGGTCGAGATCTCCGGCGGGTCCGCCGCCAACACGCTGGTGGGCGTGGCGTCGCTCGGCGGTGCCGCCGCGTTCATCGGGCGCGTCGCCGACGACGAGCTCGGCGCCGTCTTCGGCCACGACATCCGCGCCGCGGGCGTCGAGTTCGTGGCCAAGCCCGCGGTCGGGGGTGCGCCGAGTGGCCGCTGCCTGATCATGGTCACGCCCGACGCGCAGCGGACCATGAACACCTACCTCGGCGCCTCCGCCCAGCTCGGCCCGGCCGACGTCGACCACGACCTCGTCGGGCGGGCGCAGGTCCTCTACCTCGAGGGCTACCTGTGGGACGAGCCCGAGGCCAAGGAGGCCTACCGTCTCGCGGCCCGGGCGGCACACGCGGCCGGCAACCGCGTCGCGTTCACCCTCTCCGACTCGTTCTGCGTCGATCGCCACCGCCACGAGTTCCTGGAGCTGGTCGAGTCGGAGGTCGACGTCCTCTTCGCCAACGAAGCCGAGATCACCGCGCTCTACGAGGTCGACCAGTTCGACGACGCGCTGCAACGGGTGCAGCACCACTGCGAGATCGCCGCCCTGACCCGCAGCGAGCGCGGCGCCGTGATCGTCGCCCGCGACGAGGTGCACGTGGTCGACGCCACCCGGGTGGCCGAAGTCGTCGACACCACCGGTGCCGGCGACCAGTTCGCCGCCGGGTTCCTCTACGGGCTGACCCATGGCTACGACCTCGGTACCGCGGCGCGAGTCGGCGCGCTCGCCGCCGGCGAGGTGATCGGCCATCTCGGTGCCCGCCCGGCCACCTCGCTGGCACGGCTCGCGGCTCCGCTCCTCGACCGCTGACCCGCCGCCCGCTGACGTCGCCCCGTCGGGATTCGCCCGTGACCCCGGTCGAGCCGGTCGCCCCTCAGCCGTGGTGATCGCTCCGCGCTTCACCGGCTGACCGAGGCGTCGCCCATAGCCTGCGGGACGTGAAGCTCCCGCGGTACCGCACCGGCGACGACGCCCTCGATGCCGAGGTGGCGGCGCTCGTCGATCGGGTGAGCGATTCGACCGACGCCGACCTCATCTTCGAGTTGGTCGCGTCGGCGCTGCGCCTGGCGCGCGACGGCGCCGATCGCGGCGATCTCAAGATCGCCAACGCCGCGCTCAAGGAGATGCGGCACGCGTTCCACGTGTTCGCGCCCTACCGTGCCGCGCGCAAGGTCGCGATCTTCGGGTCCGCGCGCACGCAACCCGAGGACCCGCTCTACCGCCAGACCCGCGACCTCGCCGCCGCGCTGGCGGACCTCGACTGGATGGTGGTGACCGGTGCCGGTCCGGGGATCATGGAAGCCGGCATCGAGGGCGCGGGCGCGGAGCATGCCTTCGGCGTGAGCATCCTGCTTCCCTTCGAGACGACGACCAGCCAGTTCATGGCCGACGACCCGAAGCTGATCAACTTCCGCTACTTCTTCACCCGCAAGCTCGAGTTCATGAAGGAGTCCGATGCGTTCGTGCTGCTGCCCGGCGGGTACGGCACGCTCGACGAGGCGTTCGAGCTCCTGACCCTGCTGCAGACGGGCAAGGCCCAGTCGGCGCCGGTGATCATGCTCGACGTCCCCGGCGGGACGTACTGGCAGCACTGGGGATCGTTCGTCGAGCGCGAGCTGGAACGGCCCGGGTACGTGTCGCGCGAGGACGACCACCTGTTCTACGTCACCGACGACGTGCAGAGCACCGTCGACGAGATCCTCGGCTTCTACCGCAACTACGACTCCCAGCGGTTCGTGAAGGGTCGCCTGGTGCTGCGCATGCAGACGGCGCCGTCGCCCGAGCGGCTGAAGGCGTTGAACGCCGAGTTCGCCGACATCGTCGTGCGCGGCGAGATGGAGGTGATCGAGGCGACACCCGACGAGGTGGCCGACAACGACCACGTCGACCTCGCCCGCATCGCCTTCCGCTTCGATCGCCACCACTGGTCGCGGCTGCGGATGTTGATCGACTGCCTGAACGAGAGGTGCGACCCGTGAGCAACCCCATGAGCAGCCCGATGCGGCAGGTGACCTACGACTTCTCGGGGCGCGTCGCGCTCGTCACCGGGGCCGGTGCCGGCATCGGCCGCGCGTCGGCGCTCGCCTTCGCTCGTGCGGGCGCGTCGGTCGTCGTGGCCGACGTCGACCGCGGGGCGGGTGAGGAGACCGCGGACCTGGCGGGCTCGAGCGCCCGGTTCATGCACGTCGACGTGGCATCGAGCGAGTCGGTACGCGCGATGGTGGCGTCGACCATCGTGCAGTTCGGTCGCCTCGACTACGCGCACAACAACGCCGGTGTGGCCGCGGCGCAGCACGACGTGGCCGACCTGCCCGAGGACGAGTGGGACCGGGTGCAGGGTGTGATGCTGCGCGGCGTGTACCTGTGCATGAAGTACGAGCTGCCCCACCTGCTGGAGACCGGTGGTGCGATCGTCAACACCGCGTCGGGCGCGGGTCTGGTGGGGTATCCGGGGCAGTCGCCGTACGTGTCGTCGAAGCACGGCGTGCTCGGGCTCACGAAGTCGGCTGCGCTCGAGTACGGGTGCCAGGGGGTGCGGGTGAACGCGGTGTGCCCGGGCACCGTCCTCACTCCGATGGTGGAGGCGGCGACGCAGCAGCCCGGGCTCGAGGAGCAGCTGGTGGCACTGCACCCCATCGGCCGCATCGGCACCCCCGACGAGATCGCCAACGCGGTCCTCTGGCTCTGCTCTGACGACGCGTCGTTCGTGCTCGGGCACGCGTTGGCGGTGGACGGCGGATACGTGGTCCCCTGAGTCGCGTCTTCCCGCGCCCGTCTCCGCTCGCCTGGTTGTCGCGGGTCAGTCGTAGGAGGGCGCGCCGCCGAGGGCGACGATCGCCTTCTCGATGGCTCGGCGCGCCTGCAGGAGCTTCTTCTCCTCGGCCAGCGCGTCGGCGTCGCCGTCTTCGGCCGCGGTCCGAAGCCGCTCGTAGGCCAGGTCGCGCAGATCGGCCTCGATCGACTGCAGCCGTTCGACGATGGGTTCGGCGTCACGCATCGGGATGCTCCGTGGCGGTCTCGGCGGAAGGGGCGGTCTCGGCGGAAGTGGCGGTCGTGAGGGCGTTGGCCAGCAGCTCGGCGGGATGGCGGACGGTGAGGCCCGCGGCCTGGAGGTGCATCGCGCACCCGGGGTTGGCTGAGACGACGACGAGAGGGGTGCCCGCGTCACGATGCGCGGCGCGCAACGCAGTGACCTTGCGCTCCCGGATCTGTCCGGACAGCTCCGGCTCCCGGATCGAATAGGCGCCGCCCGCGCCGCAGCAGAGGCCGTCGTCGGCAGTCTCCTCGAGCCGGTAGGCCGGGGAGAGCACGCGGCGCACCGCACCGTGCGCCTTCTGGACGTGACGCAGGTGGCACGGGTCCTGCACCACCACCGCCGCGCCCGTGTCGCGCACCGGCGGGACGCCGCGCGCCGCGACCCACTCCGAGAAGTCGACGACCCGAGCCGCGAACGCGCGCGCCGCGGGCGTGCCGACGAGACGCCCGTAGTCCTTCATCGCCGCGCCGCAGCCGGCGCTGTCGACGACGACCGGCGCGTCGCCCGGCATCGACGCGATGACGCGCTGCGCCAACGTGCGCGCGCGGCCGATCCGGCCGGCGTGGGTGTGGAGCGCGCCGCAGCAGTCGCTCCCGCGGCCGGGCAGGCCGACGCGGGCACCGGTGGCATGCATCACGCGGCGTGCGGCCTGGTGGACGTCACGCTGCCAGGCGTCCATCACGCACCCGGGGAAGAGGTACGCGTCGACCGAGCCGTTTCCCGGAAGGTCGACGTCGGCGATCAGCGGGGTGCGCAGCGCGCGGGCCGAGAGGCGCGGCAGTCCGAAGCGCTTCGGTACGAGGTGGAGGCGCTGTGCCACCAGCAGCGCCCAGGTCAGCGCGAGCAGCACCCCGTGGCGTGGGAGCACGACGGTCAGCGCGAGCCACTCGCCCACACGGCGTGACGTGCGCAGGGCGTCGCTGGCGGGAGCGGGATGCTCGACGAGCGCCCGGTTCGTGCCTTCCACGAGGTGACCGAACGGCACCGTCGACGGGCACGCCGCTTCGCACCCGAGGCACTGCACGCAGGTCTCGATGGTGTCGCGGAACGCGGCGTCGAGCGGCGCGCCGTCGAGCTCGACTGCGCGCATGGCGGCGATGCGTCCGCGCGGCGACAGCCGTTCGAGTCCGGTGACCCGGTACGTCGGGCAGTGCGGGAGGCAGAGCCCACACGCCACGCACGCGACCAGCTCGTCCTCGTCGACCGGCAGCACGCCCGCGCGCGTGCGCGCGTCGGGCGGCCCGGTGTGCACGTCAGCCATCGGACGGGTCCACCGGAAGGCGCGCCGGCGACCACTTCGCGTCCGGGTCGAACGCAGCGCGGATGCGGGCCATCACCGCCGCGTTGGGCAGCGGGACGCCGAAGCCGTCGAGCCCGGGCGCACCGGCCTCGCGCAGCAGCCACCCGCCCGCCCCGCGCGCGACCTCGCGGGCCGCCGCCAGCGCGCGTTCGGTGTCGGCGGCCACATGGACCGTGCCCACCCCGACCTCGGCGTGCCAGCGCACGCCGGCGGCGTCGAGCGGATCGGCGAGGTCGCGCAGCGCCGACGGCCGGACCGAGATGCGGCCACGGTGCGGTCCGTCGGGCCAGTCCGGCGCCGCGGTGAGGGCTTCGGCACCGCCGATGCAGGCCCGCTCGGCGTCCAGGTCGGCGGGTACGCCCTCGAGGAGCACGCTGGTCGTGATGCCGTCCCAGATGACGCACGAGGGTCGGAACAGCTCCCGCCGGAGCGCGAACGGATCGGCGGGCGTGCGCCACCACCGCGCCTCCGCCGGGCGCGGCTGGCATCGCAACGTCACCTGCACCAGCAACCCGATCGTCCCGAGCGAACCGACCAGCAGGCGCGGCAGGTCGAAGCCGCTCACGTTCTTGACCGTCGGACCGCCGCCTTTCACCACCCGGCCGTCGGCGGTCACGAACCGCACTTCGAGCACCCGGTCGCGCACCGGTCCGTAGCGCAGCCGCCGGTGGCCGGAGAGCCCGGTGGCGAGCACGCCGCCCACGGTGGCGTCGGCGTCGCGCGGATCGAGCGGGCACTCCTGCCCGTGCTCGGCGAGCGCGGCGGTCAGCTCGACGCACCGCGTGCCCGCACCGACGGTGACGGTGAGGTCGGCGGGGTCGTAGACGGCGATGCCGTCGGGCGCGCGCACCAGTACGACGTCGGCGTCGTCGGGCGCGGGTCCACCCACCTCCCAGTGCGTCCGGCTCCCGACGGCGGCGAGCGCGGGCGCAGCGGCGATGGTGGCGCGGAGGTCGTCGAGGGTGGCGGTGGCGACCATCAGATCCACGCGCCTGCGGGGATCCGTTGCAGCTCACCACAGCGGCTGCCCCGGGGCAGGACCTTGCTCGGGTTGGCCCGACCCGACGGGTCGAACGCGTCGCGCAGGCGGGCCTGCGCGTCGAGGTCGTCGGCGCCGAAGATGAGCGGCATCGCCTCACGCTTCTCGAGGCCGATGCCGTGCTCGCCGGACAGCACGCCTCCGGCCTCGACGCACGCGGCGAGGATCTCGTCACCGGCGCGGTGCACGCGCTCCCACACGCCGGGCTCGCGCGCGTCGAAGACGATCAGCGGGTGGAGGTTGCCGTCGCCGGCGTGGAAGACGTTCATCATCGTGAGCTGCTGCTCGTGCGCGATCGCGTAGACCTGGTGCAACACGTCGACCAGCTTGGTGCGGGGGACGACCGCGTCGTGCAGGTAGTAGTCGGGCGCGATCCGGGCGATGGCGCCGAACGCCGACTTCCGGCCCTTCCAGAGCAGCGCCCGCTCCGCCTCGTCGGCGGCGACCCGCACCGTGCGCGCGCCGTGCTCCCGCCCGACCCGTGACACCGCGTCGACCTGGTGTTCCACCCCGCCGGCCAGACCGTCGACCTCCACCAGCAGCACCGCGGCCGCGTCACGCGGGTATCCCGCACCGACGTAGTCCTCGACCGCCCGCGTGATCTCGGCGTCCATCATCTCCAGCGCGGCGGGGACGATGCCGGCGGCGATGACCCCGCTGACGGTGGCGGCGGCGGCCTCGATCGTGGTGAAGTCGAGGAGCAGCGTGCGCACGACCGGGGGGTTCGGGGTGAGCCGCACCGCGATGCGGGTGGCGATGCCCATCGTGCCCTCGGAGCCGACGAAGCACCCGCGCAGGTCGTAGCCGGCGTGGTCGGGTTCGAGGCCACCCAGGTGCGCCACCGAGCCGTCGGCGAGCACCACGTCGACCGCGAGCACGTGCGTGGCGGTCACCCCCGACGCCAAGCAGTGCGGTCCGCCCGCGTTGGTGGCGACGTTGCCACCGATGGAGCACGCCTGCTGCGAGGACGGGTCGGGCGCGTAGTGCAGGCCGAGATGCGCCACTTCGCGGCTGAGGTCGAGGTTGAGCACGCCCGGCTCGACCCAGGCGACGCGCTCGTCGGGGTCGACCTCGAGCAGCCGGTTCAGCCGCGTGGTCACGATCACCACCGGGTCGTCGACCGGGGTCGCCCCGCCCGCGAGCCCGGTGCCGCTCCCCCGCGCCACGAACGGGCGGTCGTATCGCGCCGCGACGCGCACCGCCGCTGCGACGTCGTCACCCGAGCGCGGGAAGCAGACCACCGCCGCCCGCCCGCGCGCGACGCCCGCGTCGCGCGCGTAGAGGGCGAGTTCGAGCGGCTCGGCGCGCGCGCCGTCGGGACCGAGGGCCGACTGCAGGTCGGCGAGGAGCGCGCGCGTGTCGTGGATGGTCAGAGACTACGACCGCCGTCGCTTACGCTCGTGCCCGATGGGGAAGCGATCACGCAAGCGAGCACACGACGGCACGGGCAACGCAGGCGCGGCGCGCGAATGGGTCACGTTCGCCGATCCGGTCGACGAGGATCGCACCTGGCAGGTCGACGTGACCTTCCTGCTCTCGTCGTGGGAGTGCATCTTCGGGTGCGGGTGCCAGGGCATCTGGACCGAACCGACACCCGAGCTCGTGCACGGTTGCTGCACCTACGGCGCCCACTTCACCGACAAGGCCGACCGCGACCACGTGGTGAAGGTGTCGGAGACGCTCGGTCCCGACGAGTGGCAGTTCGCCAAGCGTGGCCGCAAGCGGGGCATCTACGAGAAGGTCGACCCCGAACCCGACGACGAGCCGGGGCCCAAGGAGTGGAAGACCCGCACCGTGGACGACGCGTGCATCTTCCTCAACCGCACCGATTTCGCTGCTGGCCCCGGGTGCGCGCTGCACCTCCACGCGATCAACACCGGCAAGCACTTCAGCGAGTTCAAGCCCGAGGTGTGCTGGCAGGTGCCGCTGCGGCGGATCGACGACGAGCAGGACGACGGCACCGTCGTCTCCCGCCTCACCGAGTTCGGCCGCGACGGGTGGGGCGAGGGCGGCGAGGACTTCGGGTGGTGGTGCACCGAGGCGCCGGAGGCGTTCGTCGGCACGCGACCGGTGTACGAGTCGATGGCGGTCGAACTGCGCAAGATGTTGGGCAAGCGCCTGTACCGGCAGGTCGTCGCGTACCTCGACGGCCGTCGGAGCGCGTCGTCGTTCCCGGCCGTCGCTCACCCGGCCGAGGTGCCGGTCGAGTTGGGGCGGTCGCGGAAGCGCTGACCGCGCGTTCGGACGTGCGCGTCCGGCGCATGCTGGGTACACCTCCGACATCGGGCGTCGCGGCACGCGGGATCGCGAGGTGTCACATGGGTCGCAAGGTGCTGGTCGCGCTGGACGACAGCGAGAGCTCGTACCGAGCGGCCCGTGCCGTGCGTGAGCTGTTCGGCGACACCGATGTCGAGGTGCTCGGCATCAACGTCGCGTCGCTCCCCCAGACCTGGATCGCGCCGGGTCTGGGCTACGGCATGGTCGCGCCGCTGTTCCCACCGTCGATCTCCGACGACGCCGAGGAGGTGGCCATGCGCCAGGCCCGCGACGAGGCGGCGGCAGTCCTCGAGCGGACGGGCTTGACCGACGCCACCGCGATGGGCGCCGTCGGCGACCCGGTCCAGGCCATCGTGACGGCCGCCGCCCAGTTCGACGTCGACGTGATCGTCGTCGGCGGTGACGAAGGGGGCTTCTTCGGACGGCTGCTCGACCATTCGGTGGCACGCGCGTTGCTCCGTGACGCGCGCCGTCCGGTCCTCGTCGTCCCACCCGCGAGCACGGAGTGAGCGAACCGGACGGAGCGAGCGACGGGGACCGGTCGCGACTAGAGGTAGACGCCGGTCTGGCCGTCCTCGCGCGTCGTCGCCACCGCGTGGATGTCGCGTTCGCGCAGGATGAGGTACTCCTCGCCCCGGATCTCGACCTCGAAGCCGGCGTCGGGTGCGAACAGCACCTGGTCGCCCTCTTCGAGGTTGCGCACCGTCGGTCCCACCGCGACCACCTCGGCCCAGGTGAGCCGGCGGTTCAGGTTGGCGGTCGCCGGGATGAGGATGCCGCCACGGCTCTTGCGATCGCCGACGTCGTCGGACGGCAGCACGAGCAGCCGATCGGCGGTCATGCGGATCCCCTGCTTGGCGTCGTCACGCGCGCGGGCGGGAGGGACCATGCCCGGAGGTTACCGTTCGGCTTCGAGAGCGCCGGGGCCCTGCGGCTAGATTCGCCCGAGTGGGCGAGACCTCCGAGGTTTCCGGGCGCAGCGGTCGTGCAGCGCCACTCGTGACGCAATCCCGCGCCGACTTCGTTCCCACCGACCGGTGGACCCGCCGAGCGCTCCACACCGCGCTCGCGTACTTCCACCTCACCAAGCCCCGGGTCATCGAGCTGCTGCTCGTCACCACGCTGCCGGCGATGATCCTCGCCGACGGCGAGATGCCCGAGATCGGGCTCATCCTCACCGTGTTGCTGGGCGGTGCGCTCGCCGCCGGCGGCGCCAACACCATCAACTGCTGGATCGAGCGCGACCGCGACCAGATCATGCGTCGCACCGCGCACCGACCACTCCCCCACGGCGACGTGAAGCCCCGAGGCGCGCTGGTGTTCGGCCTCGTGCTGGAGGCGCTCGCGTTCGCACTCCTGTGGTCGACGGTCAACCTGCTCTCGGCGGTGCTCGCAGTCAGCGCGATGTTGTTCTACGTCTTCGTGTACACGATCTGGCTGAAGCCCCGCAGCCCGCAGAACATCGTGATCGGCGGTGCGGCCGGCGCGGTGCCGGTGCTGGTCGGCTGGGCCGCGGTCACCGGCCAACTCGCGGCGCCCGCGTGGATCCTCTTCGCCATCGTGTTCTTCTGGACGCCGCCGCACTTCTGGGCGCTGTCGCTGAAGTACTACGACGACTACAAGGCCGCCGGAATCCCCATGCTCCCGGTGGCGAAGGGCGTCCCCGCCGCGGTCCGACAGATCGTCGTGTATTCGATCGTCGTGGTGGCGATCACGTTCACGTTGCCGCTGACGACCGATTCGGTGGGTGCGGTGTACCTCGCCGTCGCCGCGGTGCTCGGCGCGCTCTTCATCGCCCAGGCCATCCGCCTGGCGCGCGACACCACGCCTGCGCAGGCCATACGGTTGTTCACCTACTCGAACACGTACCTCGCGCTCCTCTTCGCCGCCGTTGCCGTCGACACCCTCCTCCGCACCGTCTGACGACGCAGCCCCTCGATCCCGCCGGGCCCGCGGGATCCTGGCCGGGATCGCAGTCGTGGTGGTCGTCGCCATCGGGGTCGTGACCTGGATCGTGGTGGCCGGGTCCGGAGGTGACGACGGCGGGTCGACGGCGAGCCGGGTGCAACCGGCCGCCGACCTCCGCAACGGCGGTCCGCAGGCCGGCGACGTCGCGCCCGACTTCACCGCGACGACCCTCGACGGGCGGCCGGTCAAGCTGTCGGACTACGCGGGGAAGCCGGTCGTCCTGAACTTCTGGGCGTCGTGGTGCACACCGTGCCGCGAGGAGTTCCCGCTGTTCCGCGAGGCCAAGGCGCGCCACGGCGACGACTACGTGATGCTCGGGGTCGACAACCGCGACATCGCGTCGGACGCGAAGAGCTTCGCCCGTAGGCAGCGCGCCGACTGGCCCATCGCGGTCGACTCGTCGAACGCGATCTACAAGGCCTACGGCGCGGTGGGACTCCCCCAGACGTTCTTCATCAAGCCCGACGGCACCATCGCAGTCCGCTACTACACCCTCGTCCCGAACCAGACGAAGTTCGACGAGGCGCTGGCCAAGATCACGTCCGCCGCCACCCCGACCACCGGCTCCCCGACCACCGAGTCCCCGACCACCGGGTGATCGAGGGGTCGTGGACGGGCAGGCAGGCGACGACGGCATCGTGGACGGCGGCACCTCGCTCGGGCACCTCCCCGGCGCGACGTGGGAGTTCGACGACGAGGTCACGCGTGTCTTCGACGACATGCTCGAGCGGTCGATCCCCCAGTACGACACCATGCGCAGGCTCGTGTTCGAGCTGGGCCGACGGTTCGTGCCCGCCGGCGGCACCGTGGTCGACCTCGGCTGCAGCCGGGGTGCCGCGCTGGCGCCGTTCGTGGCCGAGCTCGGTGACCGGGCGTCGTACGTGGGTGTCGAGGTGTCACCGCCGATGCTCGCCGCGTGTCGGAAGCGGTTCGCGCGGGAGCTCGCCGCGGGCCACCTGACGTTGCACGACCTCGACCTCCGCGCCGGATACCCCGATGTCGCCGCCACGCTCACGCTCGCGGTGCTCACGCTGCAGTTCGTGCCGCGGGAGCAGCGGGCGCGCGTCGTCGCCGACGTGTTCGCGCACACCCGCCCCGGGGGCGCGCTCGTGCTGGTGGAGAAGGTGCTCGGCAACACCCGCGCCACCGACGATCTGCTCGTCGACGCCTATCACGGCCTGAAGCGCGCCCACGGCTACGGCGAGGAGGAGATCGAGCGGAAGCGCCTCAGCCTCGAGGGCGTGCTCGTACCCGAGACCGCGTCGTGGAACGAAGCCGTGCTCCGGGACGCGGGGTTCGCCGAGGTCGAGTGCTTCTGGCGCTGCCTCAACTTCGCGGGTTGGGTCGCGGTCAGGACACCCGACCGCGTGAGCTCGTGAACCGCGATCGACTGGCGCGCTGGGTCGAGGGCGCAACTCCGCCCGCCCTGCTCCCGGGGGTGCGGCGCCTCGCGCACCCGGGACGGCGCCGCGCCGCGCCGGAGTGGGAGCACGTCCCCGAGGGATGGCGCCGGGGCGCCGTCGACCTCCGCGGCTGGGACGACCCGGGCATCGCCGACGCGTACCGCACCAAGCTCGACGCCTACCGGGCCGCGCTCGGGGGGACCGCACCGCTGGCCTACGCGTCGTCGCCCGCGCTCGACGTCGGCTCGGCCAACGTCGCCGACCAGAACACGCTCCTCGCGTTCGCGCATGCCCTGCTCGTGGCGAGCTGGGGGAAGTCGCACGTCTCCGTGCTCGACTGGGGTGGCGGACTCGGGTACCACGCGTTCGTGGCGCGCGCCGCGCTGCCCGAGACGGTGGAGCTCGAGTACCACTGCAGGGATCTGGCGCGGATCTGCGAGCTCGGTCGGGACGTCGTCCCCGAGGTCACGTTCTGGGACGACGACGAGTGCTTCGAGCGCCGCTACGACCTGGTGCTCGCGAGCAGCGCGCTCCAGTACGTCGAGGACTGGCGCACGACGCTCGGACGGTTGGCGGCGGCAGCGAGCGACGCGCTGTTCCTCACCCGGGTGCCGATCGTGGTCGAACATCCGTCGTTCGTGGTCCTGCAGCGCGCGCACGGATACCGGTTCGAGAGCGAGTACCTGAGCTGGGTGTTCAACCGCGACGAGCTGCTCGGTGCCGCGCGCGACGCCGGCGTCGACGTGGTGCGTGAGTTCGTGCTCGGCTTCCGCCCGCATGTGGTCGGCGCGCCGGAGCAGGACGAGACCTGGGCGTACCTGTTCCGCCGCTGAACGCCGGCACGCGACGCCGATGCAGGCGATGCGACATGGACGAAACGGGTCACGAACCACACCGGCAGGATGAGCGCATCGACCGCCGGACGTTCGTGCGCGGCGCGACGCGACCCTCACACCGTGGCTCGATCGGGACTGACGGAGGCCCCGCTCACTCCTCCCAGCGGAAGAAGCGCGCGGCGGCGAGCGGCGCCGCGACCGCCCACACCAGCAGCACCACCAACTCGCCGGTGGGGAACGACTGACCCGGGGTGAGCACCGCGCGCACCGTCTCCGACAACGCGGCGGCGGGCAGCGCCTTGGACACCGTCTCGACCGCGTCGGGCAGCTTGCTCAGCGGGTAGGCCATCCCGCCGAGGAACAGCAGCACGAGGAACAACCCGTTGGCCACCGCGAGGTTGGCCTCCGCCCGCAGCGTGCCGGCCAGGAGCATCCCGATCCCCGCGAACGCGATCGTGCCGACGAGGAGCAGCACGACTGCCGCGACCAGACCGCCGGTGGCGTTCCACCCGAGGGCGATGCCGGTCACGACGATGACGATCGCCTGCACGATCTCGAGGACGAGCACGTTGAGGGTCTTCGCGCTGAGCAGACCCGCGCGCGACAGCGGCGTCGACCCGAGGCGCTTCAGCACCCCGTAGCGGCGTTCGTACCCGGTGGCGATCCCGAGGCTCACCATCGCGCTCGACATCACCGCCAGGGCGAGCACCCCGGGCACGAGGAAGTCGACCGGATCCTTGTAGGTGGTGTTCACCGCGTCGACCGACGAGAAGAACACGAGGATCCCGAGCGGGATCACCAGCGTCACCAGCAGGCTCTCGCCGCGCCGCACGGTGAGCAGCATCTCGATGCGCGTCTGCGCGCGGATCGCCTTCGCCTTCACGGTGCGGTCCTCACGAGCGGCCCTCGCCGGTGAGGCGCAGGAACACATCCTCGAGCGAGCGGCGACCGGCGCGCAGCTCGCTCAGCAGCGCGCCCTGCTCGGCTAGCCACGCGGTGATCGCTGCCAGCAGCTCGGGCGTGGCCGGCGCCGCGACCAGGTAGTCGCCCGAACGCAGCTCACGCACGCTGCCGACCGCGAGCCCCAGGCACGCGCCGAGCGCGTCGACCGGTAGACCGCTGATGGTGGTGAACGTCGTCTCCTCCGCCGCCGCGTGCGCGGTCAGCTCCTTGGGCGTGTCGCACGCCACCAGGCGACCGTGGTCGATGATCCCGACGCGGTCGCAGAGGTGCTCGGCCTCGTCCATCGCGTGCGTCGTGAGCACGACGGTCGTGCCGTGGTCGCGCAGCTCGCGGATCATCGTCCACGTGGTCGCGCGTGCGTGCGGGTCCATGCCCGCGGTCGGCTCGTCGAGGAACACCAACCGCGGCCGGCCGACCAGAGCCAGCGCGAGCGACAGACGTTGCTGCTGGCCGCCTGACATGCGTCGCACCAGCGTCTGGCGCGAGCCGTCGAGCCCCACGACGTGCAGCAGCCGCTCGGGGTCGTCGGGGTCGTCGTAGTAGGACGCGAAGAGCTCGAGCACCTCCAGCGGGCGCACCCCCGGGTAGAGCCCACCCTCCTGCAGCATCACGCCGATGCGCGGGCGCAGCTTGGCGCCCTCGCGCCACGGGTCGACGCCCAGCACGCGCACGTCGCCAGCGTCGGCGCGCCGGTAGCCCTCGAGGATCTCGACGGTCGTCGTCTTGCCCGCGCCGTTCGGGCCGAGGAGCCCGAACACCTCGCCGGTCGCGATCGAGAAGGAGATCCCGTCCACTGCGGACGTGGGGCCGTAGCGCTTCTCGAGCGCGGCGACCTCGATCGCATGCGCAGGAGAGTTCACCGGGCCGGGAGCCTAGCGAGGCGCGCTCGCGCGGGCAGAGTCGACACCCCGGTTCGAGCGCCGCCCGTCGGTAGCATCCGCCTGGTGGCCGAGTTCCTGTCCGACGAGTGGGTGGCCCAGCTCGACGCCGCCGCGCGATCGGGGCCCGGCCTCGCGTCCGACCCTCCGCTCGTGGTCGAGACCCTCGTGCGCGCACCGGGAGGCGACACCGGGTACCAGGTGCACCTCTCACCGGGCGGCGCATCGGTGACGAAGGCGGGCGCGGCGACGCCCGACGTCGTGCTGGTCACCGACCGCGCCACCGCGTGGGCGCTCCACCGGGGCGACGTGCGCGCCCAGGACGCCTTCGCCCGCGGTGACCTCAAGGTGCGGGGAAGGCCCGAGCTGCTCAGCGGGCGAGCTGACGTGTTCGCCGCACTCGAACGCGCCGTGGCGCCGGTGCGAGCCGGAACCACCGCGACCGCCGACCGGTAAGTTGGAGTGCGGTGCAGCCCTTCGAACGACTCCGGGCCATCGCCCGCCACGGCGGCGACGACCGGCTCCTGGTCGCCGAGGCCGCCGACTGCCTGGGCGAGTTCGACGACGACCCCGCCGCGCTGGTCGTCACCTGCCGGCGGCTCCTCCACCACCATCCCGACCGCGCGCCGCTGTGGTGGCTCTGCGCACGGGTGCTGGCCGCGCCCGAGCCGTCGGAGGCGGCGTGGGACGCCGAGGCCCTCGTCCGCGACGACCACACCGCCGACCGGCTCTCGGGACTGCTCCCCTTCCCGGCCGACCACCCGATCGCGGTGCTCGGCTGGCCCGAGGTCGCCGGCAACGCGCTGTCGTTGCGTCCCGACCTCGAGGTGCTCGTCGTGCGCCACGACCAGGCACGGGGCGGCGACGAGCGTTGGCGCGCCCGCCTGGCGCGCAGCGACGCCAGCGCCCGGCCGGTCGACCTGGTCGAGGCGGCCGCGCTGGAGCCGTCCCACCTCCTGATCGAGGTGGCGGGCGCGGGGCCCGAGCATCTCCTCGTCGCCGAGGGCACGACCGACGCCATCGCCACGCTCTCGCGGCCCGGCTTGCTGGTCTGGCTGGTCGCGGGCGTGGGTCGGGTGCTCCCCTCCCGCCTGTTCGACGCCATGCTGCGCACGCTGGGCGAACCCGAGGACCACGGGTTGGAGCTGCTCGACGTGCAGGCCGCCGACCGGATCGCCGGGCCCACCGGTCTCGTACGTCCCGAGCACCTCGCCCGTCGGGTCGACTGCCCGGTCGCGCCCGAGCTCCTGCGCCTCGCCTGAAGCGCCGCGTCAGGGCAGGAGCTCGGGCGGGTCCGGGCGCTGGTCGGATCGGCGGCGCGACTCGTCGACGTCGAGGTAGTCCGGCCTCCGGCCTCGGCGCACGCGTGCGGTGCGCACGGTGAACCGGCGGCCCAGCGCGCGGCGCACGACCCCGCGCACCGGTGGCACCAGCAGCGCGAGTCCGACGACGTCGCTGACGAAGCCGGGGAGCAGCAGCAGGAACCCGGCCGCGGCGAGCAGGCCGCCGTCGGTCATCGGCCCGGTGGGGATCCGGCCGTCGTCGAGCTCGGAGCGCATCCGGGCGAGGGTGCCGATCCCCTGGCGCTTCACCAGCCACGCACCGCAGATCGAGATCGCCACCATCACCGCGAGCGTGTTCAGCACCCCGATCCAGGCGACGACCTGGAGGAACACGGCGATCTCCACCAGCGGCCAGAGCACCAGGAGGAGCACGACGACGAACACGACGTCCAGGCTATGACGGCGCTTCCGGGCCGCGGTCCTCAGGTTTCGAGCGCGAAGGGCAACACGTCTCCGGATGGTCGAACCGTGTCCGGCTCGCCCGGAGTGACCGGCGTGGGTTGGTCGCGCCGCATCGCGTCGATCCGCTCGAGCTCGCGCTCCACACCACGCCGTCGGGTGCCCTCGAGCTCCTCGAACGCGTTCGACGCGGTGCGCAGGTTGCGCCCCACCTTGTCCATCTGCTCGACGAACCGGTCCCACTGCTTCTCGAAGCCCTGCAGTCGCTGGAGGATCTCGTGCGATGTGCGGCTGAGCTGGAAGTTGTCGACCGCCTGGCGGATCACCGCCAGCACTGCGAACAGCGTGAGCGGTGAGCAGAACACCACCTTGGACCGCAGCGCCTCGTCGAGGATGTCGCGGTCCTGCTCCTGGATGAACGCGTACACCTGCTCGTTGGGGATGAAGAGCAGCACGCAGTCGACGGTGCCGCCGGCGGGATCGACGTAGTCGCGGCGCGTGACCTCGCGCAGCCGCGACCGCACGTCTCTCAGGAACTCCTTGCGGGCGTGCTCGCGCTCGACGTCGGACGACGAGTCGATGACGCGCAGGTAGTTGTTGAGGGGGAATTTCACGTCCATGTGCAGGGTGAGTCCCTGTGGGAGCAGGAACGTGTAGTCGGGGATGCCGCCGGAACCGGCCAGCGGTTGGTGCCGGCGGTAGTTGACGCCGTCGACGAAGCCGGCCAGGCGCAGGACGTCTTCGGCCATGCGCTCGCCCCACTGGCCGCGCGCGGTCGTGCTCGACAGGGCCTCGCGCAGCGACTGCGTGGTCTCGGCCAGCACCTGGGTCTGACGACCGGCGGTCTGCAGCTGGCTGGTGAGCTCGCCCACGTGCTCGCGCCGCTCCCGCTCGGTCTCCTCGACCAGACGGTTCAGCCGGGCCAGCTCCTCGCGCATCGCGCCCACCTGCAGGTCGATGGCGGTCTGCGTGCCTCGCAGCTCCTCGGTGCCGCGCCGGCGTTCGGCCGCCAGCATCTCGTGCTGCATGCGCAGCAGCTGCTCGACCGGCAGCTCGGCCGCCGGTGCCTGCCGACCGGACCTCGCCGCGCGCGCGACGAGGACGAGCACCACCAGGAGCCCGACCACGACGACGGCGAGCAGCGCGACCACGAATTCCACGCCCCGAACGGTACGGCGGGGGTGTGACACCCATGAGGATCCCCGACCGCATGCCCGCCGGGCTCCCTCAGCGGCCCTCAGCCGCTGGTGAGGTGCTCCAGCAGAAAGCGGTTCAGCGCATCGGCGGCCGCCTCGGGGATCCAGTGGCTCACGTCGTCGAGCACCTCGAACCGGTACGGACCCGCCACCTGGGCGCCGGTGCCCTCGGCCGCCTCGCGGCCCAGCGCGACGTCGCCGGTCGACCAGACGTAGAGCGTCGGCACCCTGATCTCGCCGTCCGGTGCGTGGAATTCGTTGGCGCGGTACCAGTTGAGGCCTCCGGTGAGCGCGGCGCCGCCATCGGCCGTGAACACCCGGCGGTACTCGTCGCGTGCGTCGGGCGGGTGCTCGGCGTAGGCGGCGGTGAGGAGGGCGCCGTCGTCGGCGAGCCACGCGGCCTCGGCGTCGGGACTGCGGAACCACTGCATGTAGCTCGAGCGCTCGCGCTGGTCGCCGCCGCTGTGCATGGCGGCGCGGAACGGCACCGGGTGCGGCGTGGACACGACGGTGAGGGTCCGGAGGCGACCTTCATCGCGCGTCCCGTCGCGCGCGCCGTCACGGGCGGCGGTGTACCACGCCACGAAGCCGCCCCAGTCGTGCCCCACCAGGTGGAAGCGCTCGGCCGCGAGCGCGTCGGCGAACCCGTACACGTCGTCGACGAGACGGTCGACGGCGTACTCCTCCAACGCGACCGGGCGCGCGCCCTCCGCGTAGCCGCGCTGGTCGGGTGCGACGGCCCGGTAGCCGGCTGCCCCCAGCGCCTCGAGCTGCGCCCGCCACTCGTACGAGGTCTCGGGGAACCCGTGGAGCAGGAGCACGAGCTCGCCGTCGTCGGGCCCCGACGCGCGCGCCGAGTGCCGGTGCGGTCCGAGGTCGAGCGTCAGCGTGTCGATCATCCGAACCGCTTCCTCGCCAGGCGCTCGGAGCGCGTCACCAGGTTCTCGGCGCCGAGGCGCTGCGCGAGCGGCACGAGGTCGGCCTGTGCGCCCCGCCATTCCCAGTCGTCGACGGTGCCGACGTCGGCGTCGGTGCGCAGGGTCGCGAGGTCGAGGAACAGCTCGGCCGCCTCACGCGCGCCGGCGAGCGTCGCGGCCAGCTTGGCTGCGCCCCGCACCTCGACCGTCCACTCGCCGACGTCGTCGGGGATGGCGTCGAGGTGCTCGTAGCGCGCGAGCACGGTCGCGGTGGACTTGGCCCCCCACCCCGGCAGGCCGGGGAACCCGTCGGCGCTGTCACCCACCAGCGCGAGGTAGTCGGGGATGGAGCCCGGCTTCACGCCGAAGCGCTCGACCACGCCGGCCTCGTCGATGAGCTGACCGCCCTTGCGGCGGTCGAGCTGGACCACCTTCGGGTCCTCCACGCACTGCCCGAGGTCCTTGTCGACGGTGCAGATGATGGCCCGCCCGACGCGGTCGTCGTCGCGCGCGACCCGTGCCGCCGCAGCCAGTCCGTCGTCGGCTTCCTGCTCGACCATCGGCCACACCGTGACGCCGAGGGCCCGCAGCCCGTCTTCGAGCAGTTGGAACTGGGCCAGGAGCTCCGGCGGCATGCCCTCGCTCGTCTTGTACCCCACCCACAGGTCGTTGCGGAACGACTCGATGACGTGGTCGGTGGCCACGCCGACGTGGGTCGCGCCCTGCTCGAGCATGGTGAGCACGGTCCCGAGGACGCCCCGGGTCGCCGCGACCTCCATGCCGTCGGGATCGAGGTGTGAAGGAACCGCGAAATGGTGACGAAACAGCTCGTAGGTTCCGTCGACCAGGTGCACCTCGAGGGTGGATCCGACCATGGCGGGAGCCTCGCACACCTGAGAGGAGGCCGAGACATGATGTCCCTATCGACAGGTAGGCGGGCTACCCTCGTCCCCGTGCACGACGCGCAGCTGATGGCCGAGTTGCAGCCCACCGCGGTCAAGCTCTTCGAACGCCACATGAGCACGGCCAAGGAGTGGTTCCCGCACGAGCTCGTGCCGTGGAGCCGCGGCCGCGACTACGTCGCCGACGAGGTCTGGGACCCCGACACGATGAAGCTGTGCGACGGCGCGCGCAGCGCGCTGTTCCTCAACATCCTCACCGAGGACAACCTCCCGCACTACTACCGCCAGATCAACGGCAAGTTCGGCAACGACGACGTGTGGGGCGAGTGGAACCGTCGTTGGACCGCCGAAGAGGGTCGCCACGCGATCGTGATCCGCGACTACCTGGCCGTCACGCGCTCGGTCGACATGCGCGCGCTCGAGCGCGCCCGCATGCGTCAGGTGTCGACGGGTCAGGTGCCCGACCCCGACAGCATCGCCGACGGCATCGTCTACGTCGCGTTGCAGGAGCTCGCCACGCGCATCTCGCACCGCAACACCGGCAAGCTGCTCAACGACCCGGCCGGCGCCGCGATCATGACCCGCGTCGCCGCCGACGAGAACCTGCACCACCTCTTCTACCGCGACCTCGTGTCGGCCGCGCTCGAGATCGATCCGTCGGGCATGGTCGCGGCGATCGAACGTCAGGTGCGCACGTTCGAGATGCCCGGTGCCGGGATCGAAGACTTCAAGACGCACGCGCGCGTCATCGCCGATGCCGGCGTGTACGACTTCGCGTCGCACCACGACCAGATCCTCGTCCCCGTGCTGTTCAAGCACTGGCGTGTCGAGCAGCTGCAGAACCTGAAGGCGGCGGCGGAGCAGGCGCGCGAGCGCCTGGTGAAGCACGTCGAGAAGGTGGGCAACGTCGCCAAGCGCATGAAGTCGCGCCTGGCGCCCCGTCCCGCCACCGCCTGACCGTTCGTCGCGCGTCAGCCCGAGCGGTCGCGCTCGCGCTCGAGGAGCGCGTGCCCTTCGAATTGCACGAGCCCGCGTTCGACGATGCGGTCGTGGGCCCACGCCATCGCCGGTCGGTCGGTGCGGGAGAGCGTCGCCCAGAGCTCGGCCGGCATGACCTCGAAGTGCCACGACCGGTCGAAGCGGAACGGCGACGGCACCGCACCAGCTTCGCGACGGGATCACGCCCGTGCAAGCAGCGGCGTGTCGTCGTGTCCTGCGGAGGCTTTCATCGGTTCGTGCTCGTACATGCCGAGCAGCAGCATCATCGTCGCCGTCCACACCAGAGCCGCGCCGGCGACGTGGATGCCGACGAGGAACGCGGGGATGTCGTTGAAGTACTGGATGTAGCCGATCGCGCCCTGCGCGACGATCAGCACGAGCAGCACGGTGATCCGTTGCTGCATCCCTCGCGACGCGCGGTCGCGGCGCAGGAGCCACACCATCACGAGCACCGCGGCGAGGAAGATCCACACCAGTCCGCTGTGGATGCGCGCAGCGTTCTCGAGCTTGATGTCGAGGCGCGCGACGTTCTGGTGCTTGCCGCCGCCGCTGTGCGGACCCGCGCCGGTCACGACGGTCCCGGTGAAGAGCACGAGCGTCGCCAGTCCGACGAGCACGCGTCCGAGCAGCACGGTGCGCGCGCTGACGATCGCGTGGGCGGGACCGTCCGGTTGACCGGACCGGCGCACGAGCACGAGCGCGTCGGTGAGGAGCAGGATCGACACGAGGAAGTGCGCCATCACGAAGCCGGGCTTGAGGTCGAACGCGACCGTGAGCTGGCCCAGCACCGCCTGCGCGAACACCCCGGCGACGAGACCCCACGAGAGCCAGACGAGGTCGCGTCGTCGTGGCGTGCGCACGAGGCTGCCCAGCACCGAGAGGATCACCGCGACCGACACGAGCCCGGTGAACAACCGGTTGAGATGCTCGATGGTGGCGTGCTCGCTCGCCGGCCCGTGCGCCTGCAGCTGGCTCTGCGGGCAGCTCACCCCGACGGGACAGCCGAGTCCCGAGCTCGTCAGTCGGACCGCGGCACCGGTGACGATGATGATCCCGAGCAGCACGGCCGCCACGATGGTGATCCGCCGGTAGGCGAGCGGACTCAGGTGCGGCACTCGCATGTTCGCCGATGGTACCGACGGGCTGCGGGATCCGGCGATGCGGGACCGAGGAGCAATTGTCCTGACGGTTCGTGGTCCTCACCCGGAACACGCGCGCGGGCATCATCTCGGTATGGCCACGAACCCGCCGAAGATCCTCGTCGTGTACCACACCTCCGAGGGGCAGACCGCCAGGATCGCCGAGCGCATCGCCTCCACGTTGCGGCGGCACGGCGACGCCGTCGACCTCCACGAGGTCGAGCACGCGCCTCCGCCGGAGGGCTGCGACGGGATCGTCGTCGGTGATCCGATCCACGCGGTCAAGCACAGCCGCACCCTCATCCGCTACCTCGAGACGCACGAGGAGGCGATCGTCCGCCGAGAGGGCGGCGACCTCGACACCAGCCACGACTACGAGTACACCGACCGGGACGCGGTCGAGCAGTTCGCCGACGACGTGCACCGGGTGGTCGACCTCGGAGAGCTCGCGTGACGCACGAGGGAGCACCGCTGCTGATCGACGCGGTCATGCCCGAGCCCGACGCGGCGGTGGCCGCGCACGTGATCGTGCGCAAGGAACCGTCCGCCACCTACCGGGCCGCGATCGAGCTCGACTTCCTCAGCGTCAGCACGCCGCTGCTCGACGCCGCCATGTGGGCACGGGGGGTGCCCGAGCGTCTCGGTCGCCGTCCTTCGGTACCGCCGGCGCGCCTGGTGCTCTCGCAGGGCGATCCGCTGCCGGGATGGCTGGTGCTCGGCGAGCAGGAGGACCACGAGCTCGTCTTCGGCGCGATCGGGAAGTTCTGGCAGCCTGCGATCGAATGGCGCGACGTCGCCCGCGACCAGTTCGAGGCCTTTCGCGAACCGGGATGGGGCAAGATCGCCGCGGCGTTCGTGGTCACGCCCTACGGTCAGGCCTCGTCGCTCCTCACCTACGAGTGCCGCACCGCGACGACCGACCCGGCGTCACGACGCCGGTTCCTGCGCTACTGGCGGCTCGTGCGGCCGTTCGTGGCGCACATCCTGCGTGCCACCGTGCACACCATCCGCGAGCACGCGGAGCACGGCGACGGGTAGCCGTCAACCCCGGGTCGCGTGCTTGGCGTTGGCGCGGGCACGACCCCGGATCGCCTGGTCGAGCACGACCTTGCGGAGACGGATGTTGTCGGGCGTGACCTCGACGCACTCGTCGTCGGCGATGAACTCGAGCGCCTGCTCGAGCGACATCGGTCGCGGCGGCACCAGGCGCTCGGTGTTGTCGGAGCCCGCGGCCCGCATGTTGGTGAGCTTCTTCTCCTTGATGGGGTTCACGTCCATCTCCTCGGAGCGGGCGTTCTCCCCCACGATCATCCCCTCGTAGACCTCGACGCCCGGACCCACGAGCATCTGCCCGCGTTCCTGGAGGTTCATCAACGCGAACGTGTTGGTGAGGCCGCGGCGGTCGGACACGAGTGAGCCGGTGGGACGGGTGCGGAGCGCACCGTGCCACGGCTCGTAGCGGTCGAACACGTGGTGCAGCATGCCGGTGCCGCGGGTCTCGGTCATGAACTCGGTGCGGAACCCGATGAGCCCGCGCGCGGGTACGAGGTACTCCATGCGCACCCACCCGGTGCCGTGGTTCACCATCTGCTCCATGCGGCCCTTGCGCAGCGCGAGCATCTGCGTGACCACGCCGAGGTAGTCCTCGGGGACGTCGATGGTCACGTGCTCGACCGGCTCGTGCACCTTGCCGTTCACCTCGCGCGTGACGACCTCGGGCTTCCCGACGGTGAGCTCGAAGCCTTCGCGCCGCATCATCTCGACCAGCACCGCGAGCTGCAGCTCGCCGCGGCCCTGCACCTCCCACGCGTCGGGGCGGTCGGTGGGGAGCACGCGCAGCGAGACGTTGCCGATCAGCTCGGCGTCGAGGCGCGCCTTCACCTGGCGGGCGGTGAGCTTGGCGCCGTCCTGCCCCGCGAGCGGCGAGGTGTTGATGCCGATCGTCATCGAGAGGCTCGGGTCGTCGACGTGGATGACCGGCAACGGCCGCGGGTCGTCGGGGTCGGTGAGGGTCTCGCCGATGGTCACGTCCGCGAGGCCGGCGATGGCCATGATCTCGCCCGGCCCGACCTCGTCGGCGTCGACCCGGTCGAGGGCCTCGGTGACGTAGAGCTCGGTGATGCGCACGGTCTCGATCGAGCCGTCGGCGCGGCACCACGCGACGGGCTGGCCCTTGCGCAGCGTGCCGTGGCGCACCCGGCACAGCGCGATGCGCCCCACGTAGGGCGACGCGTCGAGGTTGGTCACCAACGCCTGCAGCGGATGCGACGGGTCGTGCTCGGGTGCGGGGATGTGGTCGAGCAGCGTCTCGAACAGGGGTTTGAGCCCGTCGGAGCCGCCTGCGGTTCCCGCGGTGAGCTCGGGATCGTCGGCGTCGAGCGACGCCCGGCCGGCCCGGGCGTTGCAGTAGACGATCGGGAAGTCGATCTGGTGCTCGTCGGCGTCGAGGTCGAGGAACAGCTCCTCCACCTCGTGCACCACCTCGGCGACGCGGGCGTCGCTGCGGTCGACCTTGTTGACGACCAGGATCACCGGGAGGCGCGCTTCGAGGGTCTTGCGCAGCACGAACCGCGTCTGCGGGAGCGGGCCCTCGCTGGCGTCGACGAGCAGCAGCACGCCGTCGACCATGGTGAGGCCGCGCTCGACCTCACCGCCGAAGTCGGCGTGGCCGGGCGTGTCGATGATGTTGATCTTCGTGTCGCCGTAGCGCACCGCGGTGTTCTTGGCCAGGATGGTGATGCCCTTCTCGCGCTCGAGGTCCATCGAGTCCATGACCCGGTCCGCGACCTCCTGGTTGGCGCGGAACGCACCGGTCTGGCGGAGCATGGCGTCGACGAGGGTGGTCTTGCCGTGGTCGACGTGGGCGACGATGGCGACGTTGCGCAGTTCGCGCGTGGACATGCGGGGGCTCCGGACGTGCAGGGGGAGGGAAGATCCTACCGGCGTCGAACGCTCAGCCCGACACCGGCTCCGGGTTGCCGGCCCGCCGGCCACCGAACGCCCGCGCCACGATCGCGGTGAGCCAGGCGATCACCATCGCCACGAGCAGGCCGGGCAGCACGACGACCACGAGGGAGCCGACGATCTGGTCCTCGGCCCGCAGGTCGGAGCTGTTGTAGCCGAGCACGACGAGCACCAGGTACGGCAGGGCGCCGACGATGGCGGCGAAGATCCCCGGCCAGGCCCGGCGCGACAGCCACGACGCCACCACCGCGCCGAGGGTCAGCCCGACCCCACCGCCGAACGCCCAGAGCACCGGGGCCGCCACGGTGCGGGCCCCGGGACCGTTGACGCTCGACTCGAGCGCGGCGGCGACGGTCGTGAGCAGGAGGCTGGCGACGACGGCAATCGCCGCCCCCAGCCACATCGCGCGCTCATCCCTCACGTCGGGAAGAATAGGTGGATGACCTCGACCTTCACCCGCATGGACGAGTCCACCGCCGAGCAGTGGGGTGTGATCGTCCAGGAGACCTTCACCAACCAGCCCCGCGTGGCCGAGTTCGTGTTGGGGATGCTCCGCAGCCTCGGAGGCATCACCGACGGGTTCGCAGTCGACCAGCTCACCCACTCGCTGCAGACCGCGACGCGGGCCGAACGCGCCGGCGCCGACGACGAGATGGTCGTCGCCGCCCTCTGCCACGACGTCGGCAAGGCGATCAGCGTCGCCAACCACCCGCGGATCTCCGCCGAGATCCTCCGGCCCTACGTGAGCGACGACGTGCACTGGATGATCCAGGTCCACCAGGACTTCCAGGGCCGTCACTACTACGCCCACCTCGGCGCCGACCCCGACGCGCGCGACCAGCACCGGGGCCATCCCGCGTACGCGCTCGCGGCGCGCTTCGCCGACGAATGGGACCAGCAGGCGTTCGACCCCGAGTACGACACGCTCCCGCTCGAGCACTTCGAGGCGCGCGTGCGTGCGGCGTTCGGCGCCCCCAAGTCGTTCTAGGTGGCCGCGCTGCTGCCGTTCCCCGACGACTGGGAGCGCGCCCTCTGCATCGTGGCGCACCCCGACGACCTCGAGTACGGCGCGGCCGCCGCCATCGCGTGCTGGACCGCCGCCGGCAAGCACGTCTCGTACCTGCTCGTCACGCGCGGTGAGGCCGGCATCGACGGGATGGACCCGTCCGAGGTCGGGCCGCTGCGCGAGGCCGAGGAGCGCGCCAGCGCCGCGGTGGTCGGTGTCGAGGGCGTCGAGTTCCTCGAGGGCCACGTCGACGGGGTCGTCGAGTACGGGCTGCCGCTCCGGCGCGACCTCGCGGCCGCGATCCGTCGGGCGCGCCCCGATCTCGTCGTCGCGATGAACCACACCGACACGTGGGGCGGTCTGAGCTTCAACATGGCCGATCACCGCCACGTCGGACTGGCTGCGCTCGACGCGTCACGCGACGCGGGCAACCGCTGGATCTTCACCGACGCCGGCGATCCCTGGAACGGCTTGCGCCGGGTGGCGATGGGTGGTGCACCCCAGCCCACGCACTTCGTCGACGTCGGCGAGACCATCGACGTCGGGATCGCCAGCTTGCGCGAGCACGCGGCGTACCTCGCCGGTCTCGGCACCGACTTCGATCCCGACGCGTTCCTGCGCGGGAACGCGCGAGCGTCGGGCGAGCTCGCGGGATGCGAGTACGCGGCGTCGTTCCAGCTCTACGAGCTCTGACCGAGCTCGCCCGCATCGAGCTCCTGCGCGAACGCGGCGAGCGCGTCGACCAGTGCCTCCGTGTGCGCACGATGGCGGTCGCCGTGCTCCCCGCG
>DASUAS010000228.1:0-5667 GCA_035763625.1 Acidimicrobiia bacterium | reverse complement strand
GTCCACGACGTCAGCGGCGGTCCCGCCCGCCCGGTCGACTTCGTGGGGCCGATGACGTTGCGCGTCAGCGTGCGCTTCGCGGGCGCGCCGTTGCTCGCCCGCGTGCTGGAGCAGCTCGACGCCGTCGATCGGCGCCTCCGGGTCGAGACCGCACCCCGCACGCTCGTCCACGGTGACTACTGGGCCGGCAACGTGCTGACCGACGGCAGAGAGGTCACCGGCGTCGTCGACTGGGAGGCGGGCCTCGAACGCGGCGCGCCGGCTCGTGACGTCGCGCGCTTCGCGCTCTCCTACGCGCTCTGCCTGGATCGCCACACCCGTGGTGGGCGCATGGTCGCCGGCCATCCCGGACTGCGCGCAGGCGCGTGGGGCGCAGGCCTGCACTACGCCGTCGACGGCGGCGGATGGTTCCCACGACTCGTGCGCGACTTCACGGCCGCGCACCTCGGACGCCTGGGGATGCACGAGGAGCGGTGGCGGGATGTCCTCGTCGCGGGCATCGCCGACTGCGCGGTCACCGCGGACGACGACGCGTTCGCGCGCCGCCACTACGACGTGCTCGTCGGGCTGATCGGCGGCAGGGGCGATCGATGCTGACCGCACGATCGACGTCCCGCATCGCGATCGCCGAGCAACCGTCTGCGGTCGCACCGGCGCGTCCGGTTCCGCACGCTGAGCGACGCGGCGTGCTCGCGCGCATGGCCACCCTCACGGTGGCGGTCGCGGTTGCGTTGCTCCCGCTCCTGCGACCCGATGGCCCCGGCAACTCGGCCCCCGTCGACCTCGCGATCATCGTTGCCGTCGGCACGACGCTGCTGGCGGTCATCGCGGCGCGGGCCCCCGTCCGTCTGCCCTACGTCATCCCGGTCGGGATGCTCATCGTCGCCGGCGGGACCGCGGCCTTGCTCCACGAAGCCACCACCACCGCGGTGGTCGCGCTGGGCCAGGACCTGCTCGTGTTCCTCTTCGCAGCCGCGATCGTGAACGCCTGCCGCACGCCCGCCGAGATCGGCGCGGTGCTCCGCACGTGGTCGCTCTCGGCGATGCTGTGGGCCGGGGTGATGGTGTTCGCCGTCGCGGTCGGCGACGACGGGCTCGCGGGCGTCACCGCCCGCACCGGCAGCCGCGCCGCGCTCACGTTCGGTGATGCGAACCTGGCCGCCAGCTACTTCGTGATCTCGTTGCTGGTGATCGCCGCCGCCCGGACGCCCCGGCGGCGGTTGCTGCGGTGGGGCGCGTACGGATTGCTGGGGGTGGCCATCCTGCTCACCGGTTCGCTCGGCGGGATGCTGAGCCTCGCGCTCGCCCTGGGTGTGCTGGCGGTGCGTGCCCTCGCCCGCCGCTTCGGTGCCATGGCCGCGCTCGCGATCGTGCTGCTCGCCGGACCGGTGGTGCTGGTCGGGATCCGCGGCGCGTACGACGCGCTGACCCATGGGGCTCAGGATCCGAACAGCGCGCTCCACGACTCGTTCGGGCGGGTCGGCACGAGCAGCGAGGGTCACGACCAGATCCTCAGCGAGGACGTGCACCTGCTCGCGAACGCGTCGCTGTTCGGTGAGGGGCCGACGTCGACCAAGGACGTGCTCGCACGCGAGCAGCTGAGCTACATCAAGGAAGCGCACAACGACTACCTCGGCACGGCGATCGAACGGGGCGGGCTCGGAGTCCTCGCGCTGGTCCTGCTCGTCGGATCGCTGGCGATGCGCGGTCGTCGGGCGCTCGCGCGAGCCGACCAGCCCGCGATGGTGGCGTCGGTGCCCGCAGTGCCCGCGCTGGTTGCCGCGCTGGTCGCGGTCGCGTGCACCGGGATGTTCTACGAGGTCCTCCACTTCCGCCATGTGTGGGCGTTGTTCGGGATCGTCGCCGCGATCGCCCTGGTGCGAGAGCCGTGAACATCCGGCGTGCGCTGAGCGGTGACCGCCGCAACCTGGTGTCCAACGTCGTCGCGCGTGTCCTGGCGCTGATCGCGCTCGGTCTCGCCACCGTCGTCGTCGCGCGGGTCTCGGGCCCGAGCGGTGTCGGCGTGTTCGCGCTGCTGCGGGTGCTCCCCGGCCTGGTCGGCGTCGTGGTGTCCGGTGGACTGCCGACCGGGGTGCCGTACTTCTTCGCGCAGCCCGACCGTCGTGGCCTGCGCGCCACCGTCGTCGTCATGATGGTGGTCGCCGGAATCGCGGGTTCGCTGCTGTGGGCCGTCGGTGCCGGCGCGATCCAGCAGGTGTTCTTCTCCGACCTGTCGCGGGGTCTCGTCGTGCTGGCGGGCTGCACGGTGTTCACGCAACTGCTCGTGGCGACGGCGAAGGGCGCCTCGCAGGGACGCGGCGACCTGCCGGGTGCGAACCAGGTGATCGTGCTCGAAGAGCTGATGTTCCTGCCGGCCTACGGCGTCCTGTGGCTCACCGGTACCCACGGCACGTTTCTGATCATCGTGTCCCTGCTCGCCGCCGACCTCGCCACCGCGCTGGTGGCGTGGCGCCGCCTGGCACGCCGGGGCTACTTCTTCCAGATCGGCCTCCCGTCGGCGATGCTCGGTCGCGAGGTGTGGTGGTACGGCACCCGCGGCGAGATCGGCGCCGTGCTCTCGTTGCTCAACCTCCGCCTCGACTTCGCCCTCCTCGACGTGTTCGCGGGTACCGCGGTGGTCGGCACCTACGCGGTGGCGTCGAAGTTCGCCGAGCTCGTCCGCCTCGTACCCGTCGCGATCACCTACGTGCTCTACCCGCGGTTCTCGCGCGAGACGAAGGAACAGGCCACCGCCGACACCCGTCGCATGCTCGGACCGGCAACCGCATTGTCCTTCGTCTGCGCGGTCGTGCTCGCGCTGATCGCACCGTTCGTCCTCCCGCTGCTCTACGGCGCCCAGTTCGACGCCGCGGTCGGGTTGGCCCAGCTCCTGCTGGTCGGGCTGTCGATCGAGGGCGCCGCCGGTGTGATCAGCGCGTACCTCTACGGGACGGGACGACCGGGACTCAACTCACTGGCGATGGGGGCCGGGGTGGTGTTGACGGTCGTCCTCGACCTGCTGCTCGTACCGGGCTGGGGCGCGACCGGCGCGGCGATCGCGTCGACGGCCGCCTACATCGTGACCACCGTGACGCTGCTGCTGGTCTTCCGCGCCTCCACGCCTCGGCGCGAGCTGGCGCCGGAGCCGATCTCCTGGCGGATGTCGTGAGACGCCTGCGCGCGCTCGCCGCGCTCACCGCGATCGTGCTCGTCACGAGCGCGCTGGCCGTGGCGCCAGCCACGGCGTCGTCGGCGCCGTCGACAGCACGGTCGTCGTCGTCCGGATCGTGCCGTCGGCCGCCGGCGGTCGCGGCGGCTCCGCTTTCGGCGGTCGACGCGTACCGCGGCGCGGTGGCGGCGGCGGGGGCACGCGGCATGCAGGTGTGGCTCGAAGCCGACCTGCTGAGGCGCTGGTGGCAGGGGGACGCCAGCTTCCAGGCCGGGGTGAGCCGTTTGGCCCAGCTCGCCACCGACCACTCGGTCGTGGGCTTCAAGATCGCCGACGAGCTCGGATACGGCGACGTGGTGCAGGACCGGCCCGCGTGCATGCTCGCGTTCGTGACCGACGCGGTGAGCGCGTTGCACCGGGCATCGCCCCGCAGTCAGGTGCTCGTCGACCTCGTCGTGCCCGACCTCGGGTGCGTGCCGAACGACCGGGCGGTCGCGGCGTGGACAACGCGGTGCACCTCGGAGAACGACGCCAAGTACCCGGCGCTCTCGCTGCGGCACGTCGACGAGCTGGTCGGTCTGCATGCGCTGGACGTGGTGGACCTGAGCACCGGGATCCTCGACGACAGCGTCTACCGCACGTGGGGCACCGATGCGCTGCACGCGCAGGATGCCGCATGGCAGGAGGTCGCGCGCCGTCACTGGAGCCGTGACGTCGCGCTCAACGCCCGCAAGGCGCTCGCGCATCCCGGCACGTATCCCGGAACACCGAGCACCGCGGATGCGGCGACGACGATGTACGTCGACACGCCGCTGCAGCACGGCGCCCGCGCGGTCGACGTGTGGACGTGGCGACAGCAGTACGAGGGATCGGTGTACCGGCTCGCCGACCCGGGCCTCCAGGGCAACGCGCTCTGGTCGAGCCTGGTGGCCCGGCGGACGCGCGGCGATCTCCTCCTGACCCACTTCTCGCCGAGCTCGGTGGAGGACGACGTGGCGGCCGATCTCGACATGATCAGCCAGGTGTTCGGCGGGGTGTTCGTGGCGACCGGGACGGGTTGACAGCCGAGGAGGGGACCATGGAAGACCGCATCAGGGACGATCGCATCAGAGACGACCGCATCCGAGGCGATCGCATCAGGGTGGCGCAGGTCGTGACCCGCTTCGTCGCCGGCGCCGGTGGCGTCGCGCTCCGGGGCGCCGAGGCGCTCGACCCTCGGCGCTACGACGTGGCGATCGTCGCCGCGCCCGACGGTGGTCTGCTCGTCGACGCCGAGCGCGACGGGTTCGAGGTGATCCGCGTGCCCGACCTCGTCCCCGAGATCGACCCCGGTTCCGACGCACGCGCGTTGCGCCAGCTCTGCACGATCCTCACCGAGGGCACCTTCGACGTCGTGCACACCCACAGTGCCAAGGCCGGTGCGCTCGGTCGGCTCGCCGCGCACCTCACCCACGTGCCCGCGGTCGTGCACACGTTCCACGGGTTCCCGTTCCACGAATTCCAGTCGCCGTGGCGGCGCTGGACCTACGTCGAGATCGAGCGCCGTCTCGCGGCGATCACCGACCGGTTCCTGGCCGTGGGTTCGGCGGTCGCGGCGGAGGCGGTGCGACGGCGCATCGCCCCGGTCGACCGCATCCGGGTGGTCGACTCCGCGATCTCCGACGAGGTGGTGCCGCGGTCGGCGGCGGCGCGCTTCCGCGCCCGTGGGTTGCTCGGCGTACCGCCCGGCATGCAGGTGGTGGGCGCGGTGGGCCGGCTCGACGAGCAGAAGGCACCGCGCGACTTCGTCGCCGCGTTCGCGCGCATCGAGCGCGACGACGTGCTCGGGGTGTGGGTCGGCGACGGGCCGTTGCGCCCCGTCGTGGAGCGCGACATCCGCGACCGGGGCTTGGAGGACCGCATCGTCCTCCTCGGCCATCGACGCGACGTGCCCGACCTGCTTCCCGGCTTCGACGTGTTCGCGTTGTCGAGCCTGTACGAAGGCATCCCGTGCGCCGTGGTCGAGGCCATGCGCTGCGGGGTGCCGGTGGTGGCGACCGCGGTCAACGGCGTGCACGAGGTGGTCGTGCCCGGCCGGTCCGGTCTCCTCGTCCCCCCGCGCGATCCGCGCGCCCTCGCGCGCGCTCTCGGTGCACTGCTCGAGGATCCGGCAGAAGGAGCGCGCCTGGCGGCGATCGCGCAACGACAGCTCGAAGGGCACTTCGCCACGCGCGACCTGGGTCAGGATCTCATGGAGACGTACGAGGTGGCCTTGCGCGCACACGCCGCCGCCCGCGGTGGCGGCGTCGTCCCGGCGGCGTCGAACGACGCGCGGCGCGAACCGGTGACCGCGCTCGCCGGTGCTCCGGCATGAACGAGCTGGTGTCGGGGCCCCCGATCGGCGTTTCGTGGTCGCGCCGCGCCCTCGACCTGGTGCTCGCGGCGGTGGGGTTGATGGCGCTGAGCCCGCTCATGCTCCTGATCGCGGTCGCCATCCGCCTCGAGAGCCGCGGTCCGGT
>DASUAS010000227.1:0-11040 GCA_035763625.1 Acidimicrobiia bacterium | reverse complement strand
AGCTCATCCGCGACGGGTTCGCGTGGGTCGGTGTGTCCGCGCAGGCTGCCGGTGCGTCGCAGCTCCAGTGCCCGACCACGCTTCCCACTCCTCCGGTCGCCCCGTGCTTCGTGGCTCCACTCACAGATCGGCAAGTAGCAGCGGGACGCGAGCGCGTCAGCCGGCGAAAGGTTTGCCGGTGGCGCGCTCGATCGTCTCCGGGATCTTGAACACGCGCAGCGCGTTCTCGCGTAGGAACTTGGACCAGACGTGATCGCGGAACGGCACGTTCGGCATGTCCTCGAACTGGCGCTCGAGGGTCAGTCCGGCCGGGAAGTACCCGCAGAACATGATCTTGTCGGCACCACGGGTGTTGGCGTAGTCGATGATCGCCTTCGGGTAGTGCTTGGGCGCGAACGCGCTGGTCATGTAGTGCAGCCCCGGCCACTTGAGCATGAGCTTCACCGCCAGCTCCTGCCAGGGCTCGGCGCCGTGCATGATCACGATCGTGAGGTCGGGGAAGTCGTAGCAGACCCGATCGAAGCGGAAGACCTCCTGCGGCCAGCTCGGCATGCGCGGGCCCACGATGCCGCCGTTCACGCAGATCGGGATGTCGAGTTCGACGCACTTGGCGTAGATCGGGTACATGAGCGGGCTGTCGATGCCGACCTGCGGCACGCACCCCGACGGGAAGACCATCGAATTCACGACGTCGTGCTCGGCCTTGGCCGCTTCCATCTCGCGCAGCGCGCCCATGACGTCGTTCGGGTTCACCGACATGCCCAGCACGAAGCGGTCCGGGTACCGGCGCTGCGCTTCGAGCCCGTTGGGTGAGAGCCCCACGCGCGCGATGCGGATGTTGAACGCGTCCATCTTCTCCACGACCCACTCGACGACGTCGGTCCCCTCGTCGACGACATCGGGAACGCCCTTGAAGATGTACTGGACGGGGAACTCCATCTCCTGCTGGCTCTGCGCGTCCTTGAGGTTGGCGCGGAAGAAGTCGTAGGCGTGCATCTTCTGCTCGACCGACGTGTAGGGGAAGCCGATCCCCAGGTCGACGATCTCGATGTCGGTCGGCATGGTCATGTGGGTTCCCCCGGTCCGCGGATGCTTGCGATCGACCGAGCCCACACCACGAAGCGGTCCCAGAGCAACTCACGGTCGGGCGCGACGTTGTGGTTGTGACCGGTGTCCGGGAGCACGAACAGCGTGAAGTCGCCGCATCCGGTGAAGCACGAGGGGATCGTGTGCGGATCGCCGGCGATGTCGTGCTCGCCGAGGGCGAGGAGCACCGGGACGTCGACCGCGGCCATCTCAACGTCGACGCTCCCAGGGATCATCGACGTCAGCCCCACGACCCCGAGCAGCCGGGTCTTGACCGCACCGAGAGCCTCGAGCGCCTCCGCGGGGACCTCCATCCCGCCGAGGAGGAACGGCGACGTCGTCGTGGAGCCGCCGCCAGGGAGCGGGTCGCCGAAGCGCTGGCGCGTGAGCTCGACGATCCCCCCGGCCTGCTCGCGCTCCTCGGGCGTCAATCGGAACTGGTCGTGGCCGCCGCGGCCGAATCCGAAGAGGCCGAGCGCGTCGTAGGTGCGGTGGCGGGCCTGCTGCGCCACCGTGAGCAGCGCACCCGCCGAGTGACCGACGCCGACGCGGAACACGTCGGGCCACTCCGCCAGCACCTGGTCGAACGCACGGGCGTTGACGTCGGCCACGACATCGGGCGTGAGCGTGTAGCCGTCGTCGGGCACGTCGCTCTCCCCGACCCCGGGTGGATCGAGCGTCACGACGATGAAGCCGCGGTCGACCAGGTGGCGCGCCATGCTGAAGTTGCCGAGCGCCGCCGGCGCCTCGATGTCGAAGTACCCGCGCGACATCCCGCCGCCGGGCACGCAGCAGCACACGATGGGATCGCGCCCGAGCGGCTCGGGGAGGACGACGTCGACCGCGAGCGACCGCACCCCCGCGGGCGACACGTCGGCGACGTCGACCCGCAGCGTCCGCAGCCCGTACGAGGGAGCGTGCTCAGGCAGGCTCGAAGCCTTGCGGCAGGACGATGGTCTTCGACTCGAGGTACTCGACGAGACCCTCGGGCCCGAGCTCGCGGCCGAGCCCCGACTGCTTGAAGCCACCGAAGGGCGACGAGAAGTCCATGCCCATGCCGTTCACGCCGTAGGTGCCGGTGCGCACGCGTCGGGCGACGTCGACCCCGCTCTGCGGATCGCCGGTCCAGACCGAGCCCGAAAGGCCGTAGTCGGAGTCGTTGGCGATGCGGACGGCGTCGTCGACGTCGTCGTAGGGGATCACCGCGAGGACGGGACCGAAGATCTCCTCCTGCGCGATCGTCATCCTGTTGTCGACGTCGGCGAAGATGGTCGGCTCCACGTACCAGCCCTTGTCGAAGGCCGCGGGACGGCCGCCGCCGGTGACGACGCGTGCACCTTCGTCGCGTCCCTTGGCGATGTAGCCCTCCACCCGGTCGCGGTGGCGGGACGCGAACATCGGTCCGACCTCGGTCTCGGGGTCGAGCGGGTCGCCCACCTTCATCGCCTCCGCCGCGGTGGCGACCGCGTCGACGACGTCGTCGTAGCGGGATCGCGACGCGAGGATGCGGGTCTGCGCGACGCATGCCTCCCCGTTGTTCATGATCGCGTTGGGCATGAGGCCGGCGACGGTGGCGTCGAGGTCGGCGTCGTCGAGGATGATCGCCGCCGACTTGCCGCCGAGCTCGAGCGTGCAGCGCTTGAGCTGCTCACCGCAGATGGCGCCGATCTTGCGGCCCGCGACGCCGGACCCGGTGAACGAGATCTTGTCGGTGTCGGGGTGGCGGACGAGGTACTCGCTCACCTCTCGGTCGGCCTGCACGATGTTGAGCACACCGGCAGGGAGCCCGGCCTCGTGCGCGATCTCGGCGAGGAGGTACGCGTCGAGCGGGGTCTCGGGCGACGGCTTCAGCACCACCGTCGAACCCGATGCGAGGGCCGGACCGAGCTTGAGCGACGTGACGAACAGCGGCACGTTCCACGGGACGATGGCGCCGACGACGCCGACGGCCTCGCGGCGCACCAGCGTCGGGCCGAGCACACCGGGGCGGCGCTCCTCGAACGGGTACTCGCGGGCCAGGCCGGCGTAGTAGTCGAGCACCATGGTGGAGGCGAAGACCTGCCCCATGATCGCCCACGCGATCGGCGAGCCCATCTCCTCGGAGATGGTGCGGGCCATCTCCTCGTGGCGCGCCTGGATGCCGGCGGAGATGGCGGCGATCACGTCGGCGCGCTCGGTGGGGCTCATGCGGGGCCACGGACCGTTGTCGAACGCCTCGCGGGCGGCCGCGACGGCACGGTCGACGTCGGCGGTGGTCGCCGCGGGGACCTTGGCGATGACCTCTTCCGTGTGCGGCGAGATCACGGCGAGCGTGTCGGTGCCGGCGGGGTCGACCCAGTCGCCGCCGATGAAGAACTTGTCTCGGTTCACCTTTTCTCCTCCGGTTGGCCCGGTCGCGTGCTCGGAACCGTAGCCCTCAGACCTCGAATTCGGGAACGGCGTGGACGGTCACGGTGCCCTCACGCCCGACGGGTTCGGTGCCGTCGGTGAGCTCGTGGAGGGTGTCGCGATCGCGCACCGCCGCCGCCACTCGTTCGCCGTGCGCACCTTCGCAGATCACCACGCCCGACTCGGGCTCACCGTGGCGGTCGAACATCACGGAGCAGGTGAGCACGACGGCGCGACCGGTGTAGTCCTCGGCGACGGGGACGGGTTCGGTCACGGGAGGGCGCGGCACGCCGACGTCGTAGCGGGGCGCGGGATAGCTCCCGTCGTCGCGGGGATGGTCGGCGAGGACGAGCGCGTGGTGCTTGGTGTTGAACATGCCGACACCGTGCACCAACCCGGTGCCGCCTTCGGCGCGCAGCTGGTGGACCATCGCTGCCAGCGAGTGCGTGAGGTAGTTGCTGCCGGGACCGCCGAAGAACGACAGGCCGCCAGTGACCGAGATCGAGGCGGACGCGTCGCGTCCGAGCGCGCGGCGGGTGAGCTTGGGCATCGCCGGGAAGCAGCTGTAGAGCTCGACCCGCGAGCACTCGGAGACGCAGGTGCGGGTGACGTCCTGCACCTCGCGCACGGTGACGTCGAGGGCGGGGACGCGGTGGTAGCTGGTGCGGGTGCGGGGGTCGGTGGGTTCGTCGGCGCCGGCGCCCCCGAGCGGGTGCACCCAACGGTCCTCGGGGATGCCGAGCTGACGCGCGGTCTCGGCGTCGGTCACGAGCAGCGCGGCACCCTGGTTCACGAACGGGTTGGCCACGAACGACTTCGGATACGGGAACGACACCATGCGGTTCTGGGCGTCGACTCGTCCGACGGCCTCGACGTCGCGGGCGTCGCGCGTCCACGCGAACGGGTTCGCGGCCGCGACCTCGCTGAGCCCCGACCAGAGCACCGACGACTCTCGCTGCGCGTCGGCGAGGCTCACACCCTCGTGCGCGCGCAGCGCGTGCTCGTACAGCGGGAAGCAGTGCAGGGCGCGCTGGATGCCGACGTCCGCGGCTCGTCGGAGCTCCGGGCCCATCGACGGGATGGTCGAGCGCGTGCCGGGAGGCGTCCAGGGGAGCTCCACGCCGGCACGACGGGCGCGCACGACTGCGCGTGTTCCTTCGGCTCCGGCGAGCAACACGACGCGCGCGTCACCACGGGCGATGCGAGAGGCGGCGGCGTCGAGCGCGCGGATCGGCGTCTCACCACCGACCGGGTGCTCACGCGCTCGCACGCGCGTCGCGTCGAGACCGAGCCGTTCGACCACGAGACCGGGCAGATCGTCGTACGGCCACGCACCGATCGGCATGAGCTCGATCGCGTCGATCCGATCGAGGAGCGGCGCGCCGCAGTCGGCCTCGGCGGCGCGGGCGGCCGCGAGCAGCAGCTCGATCGGCTCTGCGGGCGCGACGTCGTCGTCGTCCTGGTGGGTGACCTGACCGACACCGACGACGACCGGGAGGGCTGGACTCAATCGGTCACCAGGCGGCGTTCGCTCCCGCTCACGCCGTCACCATCGGGCGTTCGCTCCCGCTCACGCCGTCGAGCCCGCGTCGAGCACGACGATCGCACCCGACATGTAGGCCGCCTCGTCCGACGCCACGAACGCGAACGTCGCCGCGATCTCGTCGGGGGACGCCGCACGCACGGGCTGCCCGCGCCCGAACTCGGACATGTCGATCTGCTCGCGGGCGAAGAAGTCGCTGAACCCAGCGCTCAATTCGGTGGCCACCATGCCCGGTGCGATCCCGTTCACCCGGATCCCGCGGTGCTTGTACTCCGCGGCCAGCGCCTTGGTGAGCATGAGCACGCCGCCCTTCGACGCCGCGTACGCCGCGTTCCACGGGTTGCCCACGATGCCCGACACCGACGTGGTGTTGACGATCGCTCCCCCACCCGATTCCAGCATGTGGGGCAGCGCGAAACGGCACACGAGGAACGTGCCCCGCAGGTTCACCGCGATGATGCGGTCGAACACCGCCGGGTCGAGCGTCTCGGTCCGGTAGAAGTTGCCGATCCCCGCGACGTTGCACACGAGGTCGAGCCCGCCGAGCTCGGAGAAGACGAGGTCGACGGTGCGTTGGACGACCTCGGCGTCGGTGACGTCGCACTCGTAGCCCCACGCGTGGCCGCCGGCGTCGACGATCTCGGTCGCGGTCTCGTCGTGGCCCTGCAGGTCGAGGCACGCCACGTGCGCACCCTCAGCCGCGAGCCGCAGCGCGGTGGCCCGGCCGATGCCGGATCCGGCGCCGGTGACCACGGCACGCCGGCCCTCGTGCCTCCGGTCGTGGTGCAGGGGCTCCACGATCAGACCTGCTCCCGCAGCTCGTACTTCAACACCTTGCCGCTGGCGTTCACCGGCAGCGCATCGACGACGACCGCACGCCGCGGCACCTTGTAGTTCGCCATGCGCGGCGCACACCAGGCGAGCAGCTCATCGGTGTCGACGGTGGCGCCCGCGCGCGGCACCACGAACGCCACACCGACCTCACCCATGCGCGCGTCCGGCGCGCTCACCACCGCGACCTGCGCGACGTCGGGGTGAGCGAGAATCGCGTTCTCCACCTCGGCGGGATAGACGTTGAACCCGCCGACGATGAACATGTCCTTCTTGCGGTCGGTGATCTGGAGGTAGCCGCGGTCGTCCATCACCCCGATGTCACCGGTGTGGAGCCAGCCGTCGGCGTCGATCGCCTCCCGGGTCGCGGCTTCGTCCTCGAAGTAGCCCACCATCACGTTGAAGCCGCGGCAGACGATCTCGCCTGCTTCACCTCGTGGCAGCTCGTTGCCGTCGTCGTCGACGATGCGCACCTCGAGCCCGTCGATCGCCCGCCCCGACGTGTGGGAGATGGTCTCGGGATCGTCGTCGGCGCGGCAGATCGACACCGTCCCGCACGACTCGGTGAGCCCGTACGCGGTGACGATGGTGCGGAACGTGAGCTCCTCACGCATGCGCCGGATCATCTCGACCGGCACCGCCGCGGCACCGGTGACGGCGAGGCGCAGCGAGGACAGGTCGTACCGGTCGCGATCGGGATGGTCGAGGATCGACAGGTAGAGCGTCGGCGGTCCCGGCACGACGCTGATCCGCTCCGCCGCGACGTGAGCGAGCACCGCCGGAACGTCGAAGATCGGCTCCGGGACGATGGTCGCGCCCTGGATGAAGCAGGCGATGATGCCGGCCTTGTAGCCGAAGGTGTGGAAGAACGGGTTGACGACGAGGTAGCGGTCGCCGCGCTGCAAGCCGACGGTGTTCGCCCACGCGTCGAACGTGCGCAACGTCTGCGCGTGCGTGGTCATCGCGCCCTTGGGCTTCCCGGTGGTGCCCGAGGTGAAGATGATGTCGGAGACGTCGTCGGGCCGCACCGCGTCGGCGCGTGCACGCGCGTCGCCGATCGACACCTCGTCGGCGCGCGAGAGGAAGTCGGCGAACGAGGTGGTGCCCTCGGGCGCGTCGCCCTGCAGGATGACGATGCGCTCGAGGGTGTCGGGCACACCCGCGTCGCGCAGCATGCCGGCGTAGTCGGTGCCGAGGAACCCGTTCACCGTGCAGAGGAAACGGGCGCCGCTGCGACCGAGCGCGAACGCGGCCTCGGCACCCTTGAACCTCGTGTTGAGCGGGACGAGCACGCCACCGGCGCCGATCGCCCCGAGGGCGGCGAAGACCCATTCGGCGATGTTCGGGGCCCACACACCGACCCGATCGCCCGGCTGCAGCCCGGCAGCCATGAACGCACGCGACGCCTCTTCGATGCGGTCGGCGAGCTCGGGGAAGGTGAGCCGGAGATCGCCGTCGACCAACCCTTCGACGTCGGGGAAGCGCGCCGCGCTCGCCCGCACCAACGCCGGGATGGTGCCGAACTCGAGGTCGGCCCGGGTCACCGCGCGCCCCCGATGACGTGCATCAGAGTTGCGCTCATGTGCCGCAACTTTGACGCAGGAACTTCTGGCCGGCGGGGGTCACAGGACGGCCTCCGCGACGCGGCGGCGGTGGGAGGTGGCGTCGCCCCAGGCGCGCTGCAACGCCCACGCCTTCTTCATCCAGAGCTGGAGGTCGGCCTCCCACGTGTACCCGATCGCGCCGTGCACCTGCATGGCGCTGCGGCTCGACCGGTAGGCGGCGTCGCTGGCCAAGGCCTTCGCCATCGAGACGTCGCGCGCCCGCGTCGGCTCTCCGGCGGCGACCGACCACGCGGCGCGGTAGACCGCGGGCTTCGCGAACTCGACCTTCAGGAGCGCGTCGGCGAGCAGGTGCTTCACCGCCTGGTTCACGCCGATGGGCCGGCCGTACTGCTCGCGCTGGCGCGCGTACTCGGCGGCGACATCGATCATGCGCTCGCTCAGACCGACGAGGTAGGCGGCGGCGGCGAGCGCACCGCGGTCGAACGCCAACGCCTCGTCGTACGCGAACGGCTCGGTTGGCCCCTCGACGGTGAAGAGGCGGCGGCCGCCGTCGATCGCCTCGACCGCGGTGACGGTGGCAGCCGAGGTGCGCACCACACCGCCCGGCACGAGCACCAGCGAGGCGACGTGCGCGTGCGGGACGTAGGGCGAACCGTCGAGCGCGGCGGTGCCGACGGTCGCACCGTCGCCCAGCGCGGGCGCGACGACTGCCGCGGTCTCGAGCACCGGGCCGGGCACCGCGGCGCGGCCGAGCTCCTCGAGCAGCAGCACGAGGTCGACCTCGGTACCTCCCAGGCCGCCCGCGTGCTCGGGCACCAGCATGCCGAACACGCCCATGTCGGCGAGGTGGTTCCAGAGCGTGAAGTCGTGGCCGGCGCCGTCGTCCCATGCCGCGCGCACCTGGGCGGGCGTGCACTCCTTGGCGAGCAGCTCGCGCAATCCGTCAGCGAAGAGCTTCTGGTCGTCCGTGAACGCGAATCGCATCATGCACCCCGCGGGAGCTGGAGGACGCGGTCGGCGATGATGTTGCGTTGGATCTCGTTGGTGCCGGCGTAGATCGGACCCGACAGCGAGAACAGGAACCCGTCGACCCACCGTTCGAACGGGCCGTCCATACGCTCGGCCTCGGGTCCCGCGATGTCGAGCGCGAGCTCGTGGATGCGCACGTCCATCTCGCTCCAGAAGATCTTGTTGAGGCTCGCCTCGGCGCCGATCGTGCCGCCCTCGATCATGTGCGTGACCGTCATGTAGGTGTGCAGCCGGTAGCCCTCGGCCTGCATCCACGCGTCGGCGACCGCGTCGCGCAGCGCGGTGTCGGTCGGGTCGGCGTGCTGGCGCCACAGCGCGACGAGGCGGTCGGCGGCGGTGCTGAAGCGCGCCGGGCTACGCAGGCTCACGCCGCGCTCGAACCCGGCGGTGGCCATCGCCACCCTCCACCCCTGGTTCACCTCACCCAGGGTGTTCTCGACCGGCACGTGCACGTCGTCGAAGAAGATCTCGGCGAAGCCGGTGTCGCCGTCGAGCTGCGCGATCGGACGCACCGTGATGCCGGGCGAGTCGAGGGGCACGAGCACGAAGGTGAGACCGCGGTGGCGCTCGGCCTCGGGATCGGTGCGGAAGATCCCGAAGCACCAGTCGGCCCACACCGCGCGCGAGGCCCAGATCTTCTGACCGTTCAGGACCCACTCCGAACCGTCGTCGCTCAGCACCGCGGTCGAGCGGATGGCGGCGAGGTCGGAACCGGCGTTCGGCTCGCTCCACGCCTGGGCCCACACGATCTCGCTCGACGCCATCGACGGCAGGAAGCGTGCCTTCTGCTCCTCGGTGCCCACCTCCATGATCGTCGGGCCGAGGAGGAAGATGCCGTTCTGGTTCACCCGCCCGGGTGCACCGGCGCGGTAGTACTCCTCTTCGAAGATCAGCCAGTGGAGGTAGTCGGCGCCCCGGCCGCCGTACTCCTCGGGCCACGAGACCGCCGACCAGCGGCCCTCCCAGAGCGTGCGCTCCCATTCGCGGTGCAAGGCGAAGCCCCGCTCGGTGTCGAAGCTCGGCAGCGGCTCGGCCGGGACCTGGGCCTCGAGCCACGCCCGCGCCTCGGCCCGGAACGCGTCCTGCTCCGGCGTGTACCTCAGGTCCATGGGGTGCGACCGTACCCCGGTCCTCCGAGCATCTCGGAGTTCACGTACGCGGGTGGGGGCCAAGTCCGAGATGCTCGTCGGTCGCGCGTGGGAGGGGTCAGGCGCGGTTGGCGCTGGGGGCCTTGACCGGGGCGTCCTCGCGGATGGCGCGGAGGCGTTCGAGCGCGGCGCGCTCGGCGTCGGTGCCGCGAGCGGGCAGGCGGAAGCCGGTGTACATCACCCGGCGCTCGCGCTCGACCGGTGGCTGCGACTGGTGGAGCGTGCAGGAGAGATGCACGGTGACGTCGCCGGTGCGCGTCGGCAGCGGGACGACCGGCAGGTCGGAGCCGTGCTCCTCGTGCAGCGACGGCCACATCAACGCACGGTGCGATCCCGCGACCACGCGCAGCTGCCCCGACACCGCGTCGGCGCCCGTCACCGAGATGCCGACGGTCATGCTGGAGCAGTCGTAGCTGTGCCGACCGAGCGCGCAGTCCTTGTGCCACGGCAGGTCGGAGATGCCCTCGACCACGTCGAACGGCTTGAACAGCGCCTCGATGCGGTTGTCCTTCATGGCCCCGTAGACGTGGCCGTCGCCGGTGAGGTCGGCGAGGCGCTGCAACCGGTCGTCGCCGACCAGCCGCTCGACCGCGGGCGACACCTCGTCGAAGTACTGCATGCGGACCAGCAGATCGTCGCCGGCGCGGTTGCGCGACCACCACGAGCGACCGTCGCCGCGTGAGTACGTCGGCGCGGCGGCGTCCATGTCACGCGACACGGCCGCCATCTCGTCTTCGTCGAAGACACCGGTGAGGTGCAGATATCCCGCACGCTGGAGGAAGTCGCCCATCTCGTCGAGCGGCGCGTCGACGCCGAAGCTGCGATCGAGCGCGAGCGGCGCACCGTCGGCGTCGACCAGGTCGATCGCGCCCTTGGTGTGGGGAGCCCAGCCGTCGAGCGCGCCCCGCAGGAGCAGCCACCAGTCGAGCAGCGCGTCGAACCGGCCGACGGGCTGGTCGAGGGTGCCGTTCGTCTGCATGCCGACGACGGTCACCTGGTCGTTGACGAGGTCGTCGAGCTGCGACGGGTTCGTGCGCAGCACGGTGGCAGCGTTGTCGTCGCGGCCGGGGTGCACGCGCACGACGCCGTCGTCGACCGCGAGCGTCCACGCTTCGCTGTCGACGTCGATCACCAACGGCTGCGGCTCGTACTCCGCGACCGCGGGCGCGAGCAGGTCACGCTCGCGTTCGAACGCGGTCGGCAGCACCTCCCCGAACACGGTGGCCGGGTCGACCGCGTCGACCTGACCGTCCACACGAGTGCGCTTGTCGACCGACATACGGTCCTCCCCCGTTGTCAGCGGTGTGACGTCAGATGGTGGCGAGCCCGGGATCGGCGAACGCCGGGCACTTCTGCGAGCCCTCGGGGAAGTCGGCCGGCGACAGCGGTCGCGCCACCTCACCGACGACCGGTCCGATCTCGGCCGCGATCGGACGAAGCGCGTCGAGGT
>DASUAS010000226.1:0-2713 GCA_035763625.1 Acidimicrobiia bacterium | reverse complement strand
CGGCGAGCTCCGGGTCGTCGACGGCGAGTCGGCGCACGGCGCCCGCCTCGGTGCCGTAGCGGCCGATGAGGTGCTCGTGCGTGCTCGGTTCCAACGCGGCTTCGGGCGTGGCGATGCCCTCGCCCCCGAACAGGCGGAGGTGCTTCGTGCGCGACCTGCGCGTCCCCTTGCCCTCGCCGCCTTCTCCGCCGAGACCGCCTGCTCCGCCGAGTACGTCGAGCGCGGCGTCGACGGCGTCGGCGGCCATGCGCCGATACGTGGTGAGCTTGCCGCCGGTGACGGTCACCACGCCGCTCGGCGCCACGCGCACGGTGTGACGGCGCGAGAGATCGGAGGTGCGGGTCGACCGCCCCGTGCGCAGCAGCGGCCGGAGTCCGGCCCAGGTCCCGACGACGTCGTCGGCGGTGAGCTTCTCCTCGCTGATCGCGTTGAGCGCGGCGAGCAGGTAGTCGACGTCGGCGGGTGTGCACGCTGGGTCGTCGAGGGGTCCGTCGTAGTCGGTGTCGGTGGTGCCGACGTAGGTGGTGTCGCCCCACGGCACGACGAACAACATGCGCTTGTCGCCGGGCACCGGGATGATCGCGGCGATGTCGTTGCGCACCTTCTCCCACGGCAGCGCGATGTGGATCCCCTTGGCCGGGCGGATCGACGCCGGGTGCACGCCCTCGTCGAGGGCGCGCACGTCGTCGGACCACACTCCCGCCGCATTCACGACGACGCGGGCGCGCACCTCGACCTCGGCGCCGTCGGCGTCGACGCGCGCGCCGACGACGCGATCCCCGTCCTTCAGCAGCCCGCGCACCGCGGTGTGGTTGGCGATCGCCGCACCGTGCACCGCGGCGGTGCGCGCGACCGTGAGCGTGAGCCGGGCGTCGTCGGTCTGCGCGTCGTAGTAGACGTACGCGCCGGCGACCTGGTCGCGCGCCAGCGACGGCATGTGTGCGAGCGCGGTCTCGACGTCGACGCGGTGGTGGCGCTTGCCGATCCGCACACCACCGCTGAGGTCGTACATCCAGAGGGCGGTGCCGAGCAGTCGGGCCAGGCGGCGATCGATCACCCCGCCGCGCGTCAGCAGCGGGACGAGGAACGGGAGGATGCGCACGAGGTGGGGCGCGTTCTCGAGCGCCCGCTGGCGCTCGTAGAGGGCCTCGTAGACCAGGCGGACCTCACGCTGCTGGAGGTAGCGCAGGCCGCCGTGGACGAGCTTCGAGCTCTTGGAGCTGGTGCCCGAGGCGAAGTCGTCGCGCTCCACCAGCGCGGTGCGCAGGCCCCGGGTGGCGGCGTCGAGCGCCACGCCCGCGCCGGTGATGCCGCCGCCGACGACCAGCACGTCGAACTGCTCGTCGGCCAGCCGTCGCAGGGAAGCCGCCCGGTCGAGGGGACGGCGATCGAGGGGTTGCCCGGATCCGGGCGTCGACCGGCTGGCCACCGATCCAGGTTACCGGCCGGTAACCGGCCCCGTCGTGGCGGAGACGCCCGGTGTCGCGGCGCGCACCTTGGGGGCGGTGCGCCAGGTGAGCAGCATGGCGGCACCGAACACCGTGGCCACGCCGATCAGGACCGCCGACGTCGTCGGGAGGAGGTCACCGGCGTCGGTCCCCGCGGTGAGGAGGTGGATCGTGACCAGCGCGAGCAGCACGTAGCTCAGGACGTGCACCCCACGCCAGGTCCGCGGCGAGAGCCGTGCCCGCAGCAGCGAGGTGACCTCGATCGCCACCAGCACGTACATGCCGACGATGCCCCATGCGACGGCGACCGGGTGCCACGTCGAGACCAGCGGCACGAAGACGTCGGTCAGCGAGAACTGCACGTAGCTGTCGACGAGGATGGCGCCGACGTGCACACCCACGAACACGATCGCCAGCGCGCCGAGGTAGCGGTGCGTCGAGAGCATCCACGCGGGCGACGGTCGTCGTCCGAAGGTGCGCAGCGCGTGGAGCAGCCCCCACGCGCACGACGCGACGACGAGGGCCCACGCGACGAGCCCACCGGCGCGGGCCACGTACCACCAGAAGTGCGACGACATCGCGGATCAGCTTCCGCCGGTGCGGGTCTGCGGCTGCGGCTGCGCACTGCTTCCGGTGTCGCCGCTCGGCGCCTGGCCGAAGGTGCCGTTCGACGACTCGCCGTCGTACGGGGTGGCGGTCGAGGCGCGGCCCGGATCCGACGAGGTCGCGGGCGACGCCGCCGCGGGGTTGTTGGTCGACGACGCGCCGGCGGAGTGGTCGGACGCGGCCATGACGCCGATCAGCGCACCGCCCACGGCGACGCTCACCCCTGCGGCGAGGATGCGGCCCTGCGTGCTCAGCGTGCGACGCGCCATGCAGGGAATTCTGACGATCCCAGGTAAGCGCTTGCTGAGGATCCGGTGAGCAGATGGAACCGGTGCCCGATCGATCAGATGACGGTGCCGGGCAGACCGTCGGAGGCGACGATCGGGAGGTCGTCCGCTGCCCACGCCCGCATGCCGCCGTCGAGGTTCACCGCGTCGTAGCCGGCGCCGATCAGCGCCTGTGCGACCGCGCGGGATCGGGCGCCGGAGCGGCAGATGGCGACGACGCGCTGGTCGCGGGCGAGCTCGCCGACCCGTGCCTGCACCTCGCCGACCGGCATCCACCGCGCGTCGGGGGCGTGGCCTGCGTCCCACTCGTCCAGCTCGCGGACGTCGAGGAGGAGCGCGCCCTCCTCCTCGACCATGCGGTGGCCGTCCTCC
>DASUAS010000225.1:0-10212 GCA_035763625.1 Acidimicrobiia bacterium | reverse complement strand
GCTGGTTAGATGCCTGGTCTTCCCGCGAGGCACGGCCAGGACGCCAGAGCCCATGCGACGATGACCGTGCTCGAAGCGAACATCTCGAGCGGTTCTCGAGGAGGACCGTTGTCCGTCCGGACGTGACGGAGCGCGTCAGGCGATCCGGTGCACGGTGGTGTGGAGTGGTTCGAGGACGTGGTTGGAGAACAGCGTCGCCACGAGCTCGCCGCGGCTGTTGACACCGGCTTTCTCGTAGATCGCTTTGATGTGGTCGCGTACCGTGTGGACGGAGATCACGAGCTCGGCGGCGATCTCTTTGGGTGAGTCGCCGCGGGCGAGGAGTAGCACGACGTCGGTTTCGCGGTCGGTGAGACCGTAGGACTCGAGCAGGATGCGCACGATGTCGTCGGGCCGAGCTGTCTCCACCAGCACGGCGACGTTGCCCGTGTCACCCTCCATCGGTGTGACGTGGAGCCGAAGCCACCGACCGCTGCCGTCGCGGACCCGCGTCGTGAGGTTCGTACGGGCCCGACTCCATCGAGCCTTCGTGGCCGCGGCGCGCACGTGGGTGGGGAGCCCGATCGGATCGGGTGCCAGGCGCAGCTCGTCGAGCAGGCGCTGGCCGCCTTCCGACATCGCGGTGATCTCGCCGGCGGCGTCGATCATGACGACGATCGGCGGATCGGTGCTCGTCTGCTGCGCGACTCGGCCCAGAGCGCGGCGGAGCACGGTGGTGGCGACGGAGACGAGCTGACGAGCGTCGGTGACCTCCTCGGCGGTGAAGGCTCCGGCTTCGGCGGGGCGGGCGAAGGAGCCGACGGCGAGGCAGGAGCTTCCGGCCACGAAGGCGGCACGCAGCTCGTCGCTCACGCCCGCCCGGGCGAACAGCTTGCGGTAGCGCGGGCTGCGCTCGAGGTCGCCGTCGACCGCGTCGAACAGGGTGACGACGGGATCGTGGCTGCGAGCCAGATCGGAGAACTTGTTGAAGTCGGCGTCGAGCAGCTCGTTGTCCCAGAACGGCACGCAGTCCTCGGCGTCGTACCCCTCGACCACGCCTCCGGACGGCAGGAGCGTCTCGGGATCGGTCGTCATGAACGCGCAGGCGTCGAAGCGCGCGATGTCGTGGAAGGCGCGCACGATCTCCTCGCACACCGTCTGGACCGGCCGCTCGGCTGTGTCTGCCGCAAGGAGCCGATCGCGTGCCCGGGTGAAGGCCGCGACACCCATCGGCACAAGCGTACGTCCCGAAGTCGTGAGCGGCACCCCCGCACTTGGGGGATGGCGGTCCCCTCAGCAAGGGTTCCGCATTCACCCGAGCACGGGATTGGCGAACACGAGGCGCGTCCGTACCGTCCAAGAGTCGATCCCACACCTGCGACCGTGGAGATGGTCATGTCGTTCGAGCCCATCACGCCGATCCACCAGCCACCGCTCGAGGTGGCGCCCGAGACGTTTCTCCTGCGTTCGGTGCAACGCGCGTTCGGTGCGCCCCTGTCGGTCCCCCTCAACTCGGTCGTCATCCGGGGCGCCGAACCCGTCGTGCTCGACACGGGGACACGGGCCAACCGGAAAGCGTGGCTCGACGACCTGACGGGGCTCGTCGATCCCACCGATGTCCGGTGGATTCTGCTGTCGCACGACGACGACGATCACACCGGCAACCTGGTCGAGGTGCTCGAGCTGTGCCCCAACGCGACGCTGGTCAGCACCTGGGCCGCGACCGAACGGATGGGCTCGTCGATCTCCGTGCCGGCCGAGCGGATGCGCTGGGTCGACGACGGGGACTCCCTCGACATCGGCGACCGCCTCCTGCGCGCCATGAGGCCACCGGTGTACGACAGCCCGACCACCCGCTCCATCTTCGACCCCAAGACACGGGTGCTGTGGTCCTCGGATGCCTTCGCCACGCCGATGCCGACGGAACCGGTCGATCGCGCCGACGAGATCCCGTCGCCCATGTGGGCCGAGGGCATGGCGATGTTCCATCACCATGTGCTGTGTCCGTGGCTGTCGATCGTGAACCGCGATGCGTACGCAGCCGAGGTCCACGCGTTCCGTGCGCTCGATCCAACCGTTGTGGTGGGCGCGCACACCCCAATGATCGGCGACGGCACCGTCGCCGCCGCCTTCGACCATCTGGCGGCGCTGCCCGAGGTGACGCCGCCGCCACACCCCGACCAGCAGCTCCTGACCGCGATGCTGTCCGGCGCGTCGAACTGAGCGGCGGGGGACACCGTGATGCATCGTGTCGTGAACCCGTGGACCTGGCAGGACCCACTCGGGTTCGTGCAAGCCCACGAAGTCACCGGGGCCACCCACCTGCTGTGGTGCGCCGGCCAAGCGTCCGTCGACGACAACGGGCAGGCGCTCCACGTTGGGGACATGCGCGCCCAGGCGCACCAGGCGCTCGACAACCTCGAACGTGTCCTCACCGACGCGGACCTGACGCTCGCTGACGTCGTTCGGCTCAACTACTACACGACAGATGTCGACGCGTTCTTCGCGGCCTTCGAATCGGTTGTGTCCCGGCTCACCAGGGCCGGATGTCGTCCCGCGTGCACGCTGCTCGGCGTCCAACGTCTCGCCTACCCCGAGCTCCTCGTCGAAATGGAAGCCACTGCGGTCGCCAGGCGCTCCGAGCCGTCATTGACGTAGGGACCGACGAACCCTGAACGCGCGCGCCATGCGAGGAGCGTTGCGGGCCGGAGGGCACTCGCGAAGTGAACGTTGCACGGCCGGTTGAGCGGTTGCGGGTGACCGTCTGGCGTGCTGACGCACGCGGAGTCGGCCGGTGATCAGCGGGGACGGACGAAGCCCGCGAGCATCGTGCCGACCTCGATGTCGGCAGTTCCGGTCGTGACGACCGGATCACCGGCGGCGAACTTGCGCAGCTCGTCCTCGTCGTCGGCTTCGACGACTCCGAGACCCCACGATCCGGAGCTGTCGAGCACCGGTCCGAACACGACCATCTGACCGGAGTCGACCAGCGGCTTCCAGTACGCCGCGTGCCGGCCCATGATCTCGCGCTCCTCGTCGGTCATGTCGAGCGCGAAGTTCGGTCGGGGCGCCTTGAGTCGGAAGACCATGGTCGACATGCGCGGCAGTGTACGGCCAGCAGGGATCGGCGCGTCGAGCCCGGTCACGGGAGCTGCGCGCGAACGATGCCGAGCTCGTAGGCGAGGATCACCGCCTGGATGCGGTCGCGCAGCTGCAGCTTGGTGAGCACGTGCGCGACGTGCGACTTCACGGTCGCTTCACCGACGAAGAGGTGCTGCGCGATCTCGGCGTTCGATCGGCCGCGCGCGAGCTGCTCGAGCACGTCGCGTTCCCGCGGCGTCAACACGTCGAGCTCGGCGACGTCGCGCGACGCCGGCTCGGGGCGTCGCACGAACTCTTCGACCAGTCGACGTGTCACCGAGGGCGCCAGCAGCGCGTCGCCGTCGGCCACGGTCCTGACCGCGTTGACCAGCTCGTCGCGGGTCGCATCCTTCAACAGGTAGCCGCTCGCGCCGGCGCGGAGTGCTTCGTAGACGTAGTCGTCGACGTCGAACGTCGTGAGGACCAGCACCCTCGTCGGTGGGCTGGCGTCGAGCGCGGTGATCCGTCGCGTCGCGGCGATCCCGTCGAGCTCGGGCATGCGGATGTCCATCACTACGACGTCGGGACGGAGCCGCTCGACCGTTGCGACGCTCTCGAGTCCGTCGGCGGCTTCCCCGACGACATCGATGTCGGGCTGTGCGTCGAGGATGGTCTGGAACCCGGCGCGCACGATCGGTTGGTCGTCGACCACCACCACCCGGATCGTCATCGTGCGTCCAATGGCAGCGTGGCGCCCACCAGGAACCCGCCGCCTGGACGTTCGCCGACGGTGAGGGAGCCGCCGAACATGGCCACCCGCTCCCGGATGCCGACGAGGCCCCATCCGACCGAGCTGCCCCGGCGACCGGGCCCGTCGTCGGCGATCTCGAGGTCGAGCGCGTCGTCGGAGTAGCGCAGACGGACGGTCACGTTGGCCGGTCCCGCGTGACGCAACGAGTTGGTCAACGCTTCCTGCACGATGCGGTAGCCAGAGAGCTCGACGCCGGGCGGCAGCGACCGCACCCGCCCCTCGACCGAGAGCACCACCGACAGACCCGCGCCCGCCATCTCGTCGACGAGGGAGTCGAGACGGTCGATGCTGGGTTGCGGTGCGAGCTGGTCGGCGTCGTCCTGGTTGCGCAGGACGCCGAGGAGGCGGCGGAGCTCGGTGAGCGCTTCGCGCCCGCTCGCGGCGATGGCGTCGAAGCGCTCGGCGACGTCGTCGCCGGCGCCGGACGCGACGCTGCCACCCGCTTCCGACTGGACGATCATCATGCTGACGCGGTGGGCCACGATGTCGTGGAGCTCGCGGGCGACGCGTTGGCGCTCCTCGGCGACGACGCGCTCGGCGTGGAAGTCGCGCTCTGTCTCGAGCTCCTGCACGCGGGTCTGCTGGTTCCAGCCGAGCAGCCAGGCGAGCGCGACCGTCACCCCGACGAGATAGAAGCCGACCGCGTCGGCGTCGCCCGCCAGGGCGGTGGCTGCGAACGCGACCAAGAGGGTCAGCGCTCCCGCGATCACGGTCGTGCGCCGTGGGCACAGGCACGCGAGCGCGTACAGCGCGAGGAGCGCACCGAGGTGCAGGAACGGGTCGGGGTAGTTCCGGATCCCGAACACGCACGCCGCGATCGCCGAGACCGCCAGCACGAGCTCCGGACGCCGGCGGACCCAGACGAGCGGCAACGTCTCGGCGAGGAGGAGCGCGACCGCGACCACGGTGAGCCGCGGCTCGCCGGATTCGCGGGCCACCAGCGCGGCGCTCGTGATCTCCATCGCGGCGACGCTCAACGCGATGCAGACGTCGACGGCAACGGTGTGCCGCCTCGGTGCCCGGAGCGGCCACATGGTCATGGAGTCACCGTAACGATCGCCGGACCGATCCGTCATCCGCATCACGGCGGAATCCGCTCCCCCGCGCGGGGGAGAGCGAAAAGGCCTCCGCCGGCGGACGACACGTGACGGCGTGATCCGTAGGTTCGCAAGTCATGACCTCCCCGTCCTCCCCGCCCCTGACCATCGACGTGCGCGACGTCCGCGAACCCCCGTCGCCCCGGCAGGAACATGACGAACCGCGTACCCGGTTGGCCGTTCCGGTCGTCGTGCTCCTCGCCGTCGGCAAGGTCGTGTTCCAACTCGTCACCGCAGGGCTCTACGGCGCGCACCGCGACGAGTTCTACTACCTCGCGGGTGGCCACCATCTCGCGTGGGGCTACGTCGACCATCCGCCCGCGGTGCCGGTGCTCGACCGCCTCGCCGAAGTGGCGTTCGGGCACTCGATCGTCGCGTTGCACGTGCTCCCGGCGCTGATCGGTGGCGTGCTCGTGCTGCTCGGTGCGCTCCTGGCCCGCGAGCTCGGTGGCGGCACGCGCGCCCAGACCATGACCGCCGTCGTGGCGGCGATCGGGCCGCTCTACCTCACGACCACGCACTTCCTCAGCACGGTGACGCTCGATCTCGTGGTCTGGGCCATCGCGTCGCTGCTCGTGCTCCGCCTGATCCGCACCCGCGATCCCCGATGGTGGCTGGCGATCGGAGCCGTCGTCGGGTTGGGACTGCTCAACAAGTTCACGGTCGCGTTCTGGGTCCTCGGCGCGGTCGGGGGCCTGCTCTGCACGCGTCAGCGCCGCGTCTTGTGGAGCCGGTGGGTGCTCGGCGGCGCGGCCATCGCCGCGGTGATCGTCTCACCCAACGTGGCGTGGCAGGCGACCCATCATTGGGCCACCTTCGAGTTCATGCGCAACCTCCGCGCGAACAACGGCGCCAGCGACGTGCAGCAGTTCGTCCCACTGCAAGTCCTGATGATGACCCTCGCCGGGACCGCGGTGTGGGTCACCGCACTGCACGCCGGCTTCCGTCGATCGAGCGTCGCAGTCCACCGGTGGCTCGCGGTCGGCTGGCTGATCCTCTTCGTCGTGCTCTTCGCCGCCGGAGGGAAGGGCTACTACCTCGGCTCGTGGTACCTCCCGCTCGTCGCGCTCGGTGCGGTGGTCATCGAGCGCACGTGGAGCGCTCGCGCGCAGCGCATGCTGCTCGTCGCGATCGTGGTCACCGGGGTGGCGTCGGCGCCGCTGTTCACCCCGATCCTGCCGGAACGGGTCGTCGTCAACGCCGGACTCGACCAGGCCAACAAGGACCTCGGCGCGCTCATCGGTTGGCCGCACGTCGTTCACCAGGTCGCCGACGTCGTGCATGCCCTGCCGGCCGATGAACAGCAGCGAGCGGTGATCCTCACCAGCAACTACAGCGAGGCGGGCGCGCTCCAGTTCTGGCGGTCGGAGCTCGCGCTTCCCGACGTGATCAGCGGTGACAACACCTACTGGTGGTGGGGTTACGGGCACCGGCGTGTCGGTCCCGTCGTCGCCGTCGGCTTCGACCGTCAGTTCCTTGCCCGCTACTGGGACCGTTGCACGCGCGTCGCCTCCATCGGCGATGGCGCGCCGGTCGACCCGCAAGAAGAAGGGGCACCGATCTTCGTGTGCCGCGACCAGCGCCTCTCGTGGGCCTCCCTCTGGCCCCAGCTCCGCCACTACGGATGACGTATGTCGGCCCGATCGCGCGCAGCTCGTCGGGTTCGCACCGCAGGTCGGCTCGTACGACGACGGGTGTAGTCGAGACGTCTCCGTACGGCGCGAGCTCGGCGTGGAGAGGAGTTCGTGTCGACAGCCGGCTTCGGGTGCCGCGAAGATGGTCGAAGGGGCGGACCATGGCACACACGAGACATCAGGCGCCCGCAGCCGGCCACCACGAGCACGGCCCTGACCACGAGCACGGCCACGAGCACGGCCACCGCGATCACGTCGCGATGTTCCGGCGGCGGTTCTGGTGGAGCCTCCTGCTGACCATCCCGGTCGTGGTGACGAGCGAGATGGTCATGGACTGGTTCGGCTACCACCTCGACTTCACCGGCGTCGACCTCGTCGGGCCCGTGCTCGGCTCCGTCATCTTCTTCTGGGCGGGCTGGCCGTTCCTCGCCGGCGGCCGGTCGGAGCTCGAGCGCCGTCAACCGGGGATGATGCTGCTCGTCGCGATGGCGATCACGGTCGCGTACGTCGCATCGCTCGCGACGAGCCTGGGGCTCTTCGACCTGGACTTCTGGTGGGAGCTGGCCGCCCTCGTCAGCATCATGCTGCTTGGCCACTGGTTGGAGATGAAGGCGCTCGGCCAGGCGCAGTCGGCGCTGCAAGCCCTCGCCGAGCTGCTTCCCGACGACGCCGAACGGGTCGCGGCCGACGGCCGCACCGAGTCGGTCCACCTCGACGCGCTGCGCGCGGGCGACGTGGTGCTCGTACGCCCCGGGAGCCGGGTGCCGGCCGACGGCGAGGTCGTCGCGGGCGAAGCAGAAGTCGACGAGTCGATGGTCACCGGCGAGTCACGTCCAGTGCCCAAGCAGGTCGGCGACGTGGTCGTCGCGGGCACGGTGGCCACCGATTCGTCGCTCCGAGTCGAGGTCACCGCGGTCGGCGACGACACCACGCTCGCGGGCATCCAACGCCTCGTCGCCGAGGCCCAAGCCTCCAAGAGCAGGGCGCAGGCGCTCGCGGATCGGTTCGCGGCACTGCTCTTCTACGTGGCCGCGGGCGCCGGCCTGCTGACCTTCGTCGCATGGTCGCTGAGCGGCGACGTCGACGCCGCCGTGGTCCGGACCGTCACCGTGCTCGTCATCGCGTGCCCGCACGCGCTCGGCCTGGCCATCCCGCTGGTCATCTCGTTGTCGAGTGCGCTGGCCGCGCAGCGCGGCATCCTCATCCGCAACCGGTTGGCGCTGGAGCGCATGCGCACGATCGACGCGGTGCTGTTCGACAAGACCGGGACGCTCACGAAGGGCAACCACGTCGTCACGGGGGTCGCGGGCGTCGACCGTCCCGATGACGAGGTGCTGCAGCTCGCCGCGGCCGTCGAAGCCGACAGCGAGCACCCGGTCGCGAAGGCGATCGTCGCGGCGGCGCGCGAGCGACCGCAGCTCGTGAGCGTGGCCGAGGACTTCCGTGCGATGAGCGGTCGTGGGGTCGAGGCTCGCATCGACGGGGAGACCTACGCGGTCGGTGGGCCGGCGCTCCTGCGCGAACGTGGGCTCAGTGCGCCGCCGGCACTGCGGGCCCGCATCGAAGCATGGCAAGGCCGGGGCGCGTCGGTGCTGCACGTCGTGCACGGCGACGAGATCGTCGGTGCCCTGGCGCTCGAGGACGAGATCCGCCCCGAGGCCGAGGAAGCGGTGGCGGAGCTCCGGCGCCTCGGCAAGCGCGTGATCATGATCACGGGCGACGCCCGCCCGGTCGCCGAGTCCGTCGGTCGCGACGTCGGGGTCGACGAGGTCATGTCGGAGGTGCTGCCGGAAGAGAAGGACGCCAAGGTCACCGAGCTCCAGGCGCGGGGGTTGTCGGTGGCGATGGTCGGCGACGGCGTCAACGACGCGCCGGCGCTCGCCCGGGCCGACGTCGGCATCGCGATCGGTGCGGGCACCGACGTCGCGATCGAGTCGGCCGACGTGGTGCTCGCGTCGAACGACCCGCGCGCGGTGGTGTCGACCATCCGCCTCTCGATCGCCGGGTACCGCAAGATGCCGCAGATCCTGGCCTGGGCCGGTGGCTACCACGTCGGGGCCATCCCCCTGGCGACCGGCGCCTTCGCGTGGGCCGGGATCTCGCTCGGACCGGAGGTCGGCGCGGTCCTCATGAGCCTGTCGACGGTCGTGGTGGCGTTGAACGCCCAGCTCCTGCGTCGCGTCGACCTGTCGCCCTGACCCCGAGGGCCGTCAGCCGTGGCGGATCCAGGCCAACGCGAGTCCGATCGGCGTGCTCACGAGCACGACCGCGGTCACGGCGGTGTAGAGCCTGCGGGCGATCGCCGAGCGTGACGTCGAGCCGGTGCGCCGCACCGCGTCGAGGAACAGCGCGAGCGCGCACAGCACCGCGATCCCGCCGAGCGTCGTGACGACGGGGACGGCGGTGAGGGAACCGACGATGGTCACGGCCAGACCCACGTTCCACGTCGCCACCTCGATCATGATCCGGCGGTGGGTCGGTGGCCGGACCGCGAGCCACGCCTGGCCACCGCCGAGCGCGAGCTGGGCGACGCCGCCGACGAGCACGAGGAAGGCCGCCAGCCACGGGCCGAGGTCGAAGTCCGTCGGACGGCTCAGCGCGGCGACGACGCCGCCGGCGACGATGCAGGCGGCGCCGATGACCACGAAGGGCCGCGCGGCGGGCCAGCAGGCGACCAGGCGGTCAGCGGTGTTCGCCGGTGGGACGTCGGGCATCTCGTGCTCCTCGTTGCTCAGCGGACCAGGAAGTCGACCGCGACGCGCGCGTTCCCGCGCAACGCCACGCGGTGCTCGACCGTGGGAGGGATCGGTTGGCTCGCGCCGGCGGCGAGCGACACGTCGACGGGTGGGTCGGTCGCCATCCAGAAGTCGGCCGCACCGTCGAGCACGCGGAGCAGTCCCCACGTGTGCTCGGCGACGCGATGGTTGCGACCCAGCGCGGCGGGAATCGTGTCGGCGTCGAAGGGACCCGCGGTGCGCGCGGTGTGCAAGTCGTCGGGCAGCTCGGCACGGTCGCACAGCGGGCAGTCGATCTCGGTCCCGAGGTGCGACGCGCGACCTTCTTCCGTCGTGACCCATTCACGCACCATGAACGGCGGCTGGTGGCGCACGTGCTGGTTGTGCAGGCACGACAGCTCGGCGACCCACTGGCCCTCGTCGTCGAGGTGGTAGCCGACGATCGAACGGATCATCGTCAGGTCCCGAGGAGATCGGCCAGACGGGCCAGGGCTCCCAGCCCGCGCGACACGTAGCCGTCCGGCAGCACCATCAGCGGCACGATCGGCCGCCCGGTGCCGAGCCACTCGTCGCGCCAGGTGGCCACCACCTCGCTCGACGACGGCGACGGTTCGCATCCGAGACCGGCGAGCAGACCCGCGTCGAGGGTCTCACCCCGGCGCCAACACGCGTCGAACAGCTCGGCGCGCAGGGCCGCCCGGCGACCCGGTTCGGCGGCCGCGTACGCGTCGACCGCGGCGTGCGTGTTGCTGCGCACCGCCGGTCGGTGCAGCTCGAACGGCTCGCCCGCGGCCACCAGCTCACGCACCTGGTCGATCTCGCGGTCGATCTCGACGGCCACGTCGCCGACGACGTCGATCCCCGGCGGCGGGATG
>DASUAS010000224.1:0-3394 GCA_035763625.1 Acidimicrobiia bacterium | reverse complement strand
GGTTCCTTCGGCGTCGATCGGCTCGACGCGTGCGTCCCCATCCATGGCCACCGCGAGCTCGTGCACGATGGCGAGCCCGATGCCGGTGCCGAGGGTCCGGCCCGGCGCGGTGCGCGACGTGTAGAGGCGTTCGAAGACGTGGGGGAGGTCGGCGGGGGCGATGCCGGGGCCGTCGTCGTCGACGTGCAGCTCCACCTGGTCGCCGACGGCGCGCACGCCGACCACGACGCGCGTCGTGGCGAACTTGAGCGCGTTCTCCACCAGGTTGGCGACGATCTGCGCGAGGCGTTGCGCGTCGACGGCCGCGGGCACCGGGTCGCCCGGCTCGACCCCGAGGACGAGGTTGAGGTCGGCGGCTGCCGGTCCGAAGGCCTCGACCGCGTCGCGGACGACGGCGTGGACGTCGACGGGCGTGGGGTGCAGCGAGAACTGGTGCGCGTCGAGCCGCGCCAGGTCGAGGAGGTCGGCCACCAGCCGCTCCAGCCGGCGTGACTCCGACGAGATGACCTCGGCCGCCCGGATGCGCGAGTCCTTGCCCTCGACGGTGCCGTCGGCGATGGCCTCGGCGTAGCCGCGGATCGACGTCAGCGGCGTCCGCAGGTCGTGCGACACGCTGAGCAGGAACGCGCGCTCGTGTCCGCGCGCGACATCGAGGTCGTTCGCCATCGCGTTGATGGCGAGGGCGAGGCTGGCGAGCTCGTCGTCGTGCACGTCGGTCGTGTCGACACGCGCCGCGAGGTCGCCGCTCGCGATCGATCGCGCGGTGGTCTCCATCGCCGCGAGCGGACGCGTCATGCGGCGAGCGAGGTACATGGCGACGAGCGCGGCGATCCCGAGCGAGATGGCCGCCGCGCCGAGCACCGCGAGCCCGTTGCCGCCGAAGGGACGCTCGTTGATCTCCTGGCTGAGCACCACGACCGGCGTGGTGCCGTTCACTGCAGTCAGCGGCCGGGCCACGAACACGGTCCCACCGTCGCGACCCTGCTGCGTCGTGCCGGCGACGAGGCGCTCGGTGTCGAGGTCGTCGGCGGACACGCCGGACGGGAGCGTGGGGGAGTTCCCGGTACCGCCGAGCAACACCGCGAGGCCCTCGTGGACCTGACCGTCGGCGTCGATGGCGACGATCGCGCCGTTCGACGCCCGCAGCGTGGTGTTGAGCAGGACCCGGATGCGGCGGAGCTGCCGACGACCGCCCGCCGTCTCGGCCGCCGTGCGCGCCTCGGGCAGCTGGTCGATCAGCGTGTCGAATTCGGGTCCGACGACCTCGGCGCGGTCCTGGACGTCGTGACGCGCGTTCGACACCTCCGAGCGGCGCGCGAGGCCGGCCGTCACCGCAGCGGTGAGGAGCAGCACACCCAACGCGATCGCCATCATGGCGACGACCAGGCGCGTGCGCAGGCGTCGCCGAACCCGCGTCACGACCGGGCCGTCACTGGGGGGTCGCCGGCCTCGGAGCCTCGAGTCGGTATCCGACCCCGCGCACGGTCGTGATCACCACGCGGTCTCCGACCTTCTTGCGCACCTGCGCGATGTGCACGTCGACGGTGCGGGCGTCACCGAACCAGTCGTATCCCCACACGCCGTCGAGGATCTGCTGGCGTGAGAGGGCGAGCCCCGGTCGTTCGGCGAGGAAGCGCAGGAGGTCGAACTCCTTGGTCGTGAACTCGACCGGGGTGTCGTCGATCAGCACCTCCCGCCGGCCCACGTCGACCGTCACCGCGCCGGCCTGCACCACCTCGGGGGCGGCGCCGCCGTCGGCCCGCCGCAGCACCGCCTTGACCCGCGCCACCAGCTCGGCCGGCGAGAACGGCTTGGTCAGGTAGTCGTCGCCACCGAGCTCGAGTCCGAGCACGCGGTCGACCTCCCCGTCGCGCGCGGTGAGGAAGATCACGGGGATGGTCGAAGTCTGGCGCAGGCGGCGGCACACCTCGAGGCCGTCGATGTCGGGGAGTCCGACGTCGAGCACCACCAGGCGGGGGTGCTGCGTGCGGACCGCGTCGAGCCCGGCCTCCCCGGTCGAGCACTTCAGGACCCGGTACCCGTCGCGCGCGAGGTAGAGATCGACGAGATCGGCGATGTTGGGCTCGTCGTCGACGACGACGATGGTCCCTCGTTCCATGGGCGCAATGGTCGCACGCGGCCGGCGCGGAACGTGTGAGGGGACTGTGAGCGGGCCGTGAAGGGGCAGGCCGCGCACCGGCCGACCCGTACAATCCGTGGTGATGACGGTGCTCGACGAGATCCTCGCGACCAAGCGCGACGAGGTCACCATGCTGCACCGTCCCCAGGTGCGCGATCTTCTCCGCTCCCGCGCGCTCGACGCGCCGCCCACGCGCGACTTCACCGCCGCGCTCCGGCCCGCCGGGGGCACCATCGGGGTGATCGCGGAGATCAAACGCCGGTCACCGTCGAAGGGCGACCTCGCGCCCGACCTCGATCCTGCGCTCACGGCCAAGGCGTACGCGGCCGGCGGCGCGTCGTGCCTCTCGGTGCTCACCGACCAGCCGTGGTTCGGCGGCACCGTCGACGACCTGCTCACCGCCCGCTCGGTGTGCGAGCTGCCGGTCCTGCGCAAGGACTTCACCATCGACGAGGTGCAGGTGTACGAGTCGCGTGCCATCGGTGCCGACGCGATCCTCCTGATCGTGGCGGCCCTGATCGACGACGCCCTGCTCCGCGACCTGCACGAGCTCGCGCTCGATCTCGGCCTCGCGGTGCTGGTGGAGACGCACGACGACGCCGAGCTCGAGCGCGCACTCGCCCTCGGCGCGCGCATCGTGGGCGTCAACGCCCGCAACCTCGGGACCTTCGCCGAAGACCTCGGCGTGGGGGAGCGTCTCGCCGCTCGCGTCCCGCCCGACGTCGTGGCGGTCGCCGAGAGCGCCATCCGATCGGTCCACGACGGGGCCCGCATGGCCGGGGCCGGCTTCGACGCCGTGCTCGTCGGCGAGATGCTCGTGCGAGCGCCTGATCCCAGCGCCGCGGTGCGGAGCCTGGCCGACGTGGCGCGGCCCGGGCGCTGACCGTTTCGGATCGCTTGCGCGGGGGACGAATCGGGCTAGAGTGCCGCTTCGCAGTCTTTCCGGAGGGCAGTTCCGTGTCGCGAACCATCCGTCGTTTGTCCCTGCTCGCGGTCCTCGCGTTGGCCGCACTCCCGCTCACCGCATCGGTCGCCGGGGGCCAGGCGCTCCCCGAGTCCCCCATCACCGTCACCGTCCGCAAGGTGGTGACCGGGCCCGCCACCGCGGGCTCGTCGGTGACGTTCACCTGCGCCACGGAAACGATCACGTTCAACTTCGACGCCACCGGAGCGCCCACGACCACCGTTCCCGCGGTTGGGCCCAACGTGTCGATCGTCGACGGCGCCTGGCAGCTGACGGGCTCCGCCGACACC
>DASUAS010000223.1:0-4940 GCA_035763625.1 Acidimicrobiia bacterium | reverse complement strand
ACGAGCATCCCTACGAGATCACCGCGCCCGACGGCACCCTCCGCTGGATCTACTCCTTCGGCGTGGTCGCCGCCGCGGGCGACCCCCTGGCCGACCCGGCGACCCAGACGCGCGTCGCCGACGTCTTCCTGGGCGTGTGGGCGGGCACGATCGAGAACGACGGCCTCAACCGGTTGGTGCTTCACGCGGGGCTCGAGGTGCGCGAGGTCGTGATCGTCCGCGCCCTGTGCCAGTACCTGCGCCAGGCCGGGGTGCGCTTCACCGACGCGTATCTCGCCGACACGCTGCGCGACAACACCGACCTGGTGCGCCTGCTCGTGGCGAGGTTCCACGCCGGTCTCGATCCGGCACGTACGCGGGACGAGGCGCTCGAAGCGAGCCTCGACGAGGAGCTCGGCCGCGCCGTCGACGCGGTCGTGAGCCTCGACGCCGACCGCATCCTGCGCGCGCTCTGGCAGGTCGTCCGCGCCACCGTTCGCACCAATGCGTACCGGGGCGAGGCGCACCTCGCCTGCAAGCTCGATCCCGCCGCGCTCGACTTCCTCCCTCGGCCTCACCCCCACCACGAGATCTGGGTGGCGTCGCCGTCCGTCGAAGGCGTGCACCTCCGCGCCGGCGACATCGCGCGGGGAGGCATCCGCTGGTCCGACCGACGCGAAGACTTCCGCACCGAGGTCCTCGGTCTGATGAAGGCGCAGACGGTCAAGAACGCGGTCATCGTGCCGGTCGGCGCCAAAGGCGGGTTCTACGTGAAGCGCGGCGACTCCCACGACGCGTACTCGACGTTCATCCGCGGTCTGCTGGAGCTCACCGACAACCGCGTCGAGGGCACCGTGGTGCCACCGCCCGACGTCGTCTGCCGCGACGACGACGATCCGTACCTGGTGGTCGCGGCGGACAAGGGCACCGGTGCGTTCTCCGACGTCGCCAACGCGCTCGCCGCCGAGTACGGCTACTGGCTCGGTGACGCGTTCGCGTCCGGGGGCTCCGCCGGCTTCGACCACAAGGAGATGGGCATCACGTCGCGCGGCGCGTGGTTGTCGGTGAAGGCGCACTTCCGCGCGGTCGACGTCGACGCCGACACCGCCCGTCTCACCGTCGTGGGGATCGGCGACATGTCGGGCGACGTGTTCGGCAACGGGCTCCTGCGGTCGCCCTACGTGCAACTGGTGGCGGCGTTCGACCACCGCCACGTGTTCGTCGATCCCGATCCCGACCCGGCGGCGTCGTTCGCGGAGCGACGCCGGTTGTTCGAGCTGCCGCGATCATCGTGGGCCGACTACGACCCCGCGGTCCTCTCACCCGGTGGTGCCGTGTACCCGCGCAGTGCGAAGTCGGTCGACCTCTCGCCGGCGGCGCGGCGGGTGCTCGGCGCGGACGATGGCGCGCTCACCCCCGACGAGCTGGTGAGCGCGATCTTGCGGGCACCGGTCGATCTGCTCTGGAACGGTGGCATCGGCACGTTCGTGAAGGCGTCGACCGAGTCGAACGCCGACGTCGGCGACCGCACCAACGACCCGGTGCGCGTCGACGCCACCGAGCTGCGCGCTCGCGTCGTCGCCGAGGGCGGCAACCTCGGGTTCACGCAGCGGGCCCGGGTCGAGTACGCGCTGGCCGGTGGGCGCATCAACACCGACGCCATCGACAACTCCGCCGGGGTCGACACCTCCGACCACGAGGTGAACATCAAGATCCTGCTCCAAGGCGCCATCGCGACCGGTGCGCTCAGCCCCGCGGCTCGCGATCCGCTCCTCGTGGAGATGACCGATGCGGTCGCCGATCTCGTGCTCGCCGACAACGAGGCCCAGGCGAACGCGCTGCAGATCGCGGCGGTGGAGGCCGCGGAGCTGGTGGGCGTGCACGCGCGCCAGATGGAGCGGCTGGAGCAGACCGCCGGACTCGACCGCGCCCTCGAGGCGCTGCCGAACGCGAAGGTGCTGCAGGAGCGCCACGCCGCCGGGCTCGGGCTGACGTCACCGGAGCTTGCGGTGCTGCTCGCGTACACGAAGCTCGAGCTGCAGCGTGCGCTGGTCATGTCCGACGTGCCCGACGACCCCTACCTCGATGCCAACTTCGTCGCCTACTTCCCGCCGTCGTTGCGCACCGGATTCGACGACGCGCTCGCGTCGCACCCACTCCGGCGGGAGATCGTGGCGACGATCGTCGCCAACGCGGTCGTGAACCGCGCCGGCATCAGCTTCCTCTCTCGCCTGTGCGACGAGACCGGGCTCTCGCTCCCGGTGCTGGCGCGTGCGCACGTGATCGCGCGCGACGTGTTCGATGCCGCCGACACCTGGGCCGCGGTCGACGCGCTCGACCTCGTGGTGCGGGCGTCGGTGCAGGACGAGATGTTCCTGGTCGTGCGCCGGTTGGTGGAGCGGGCCGCGCGCTGGTTGGTGCGCCACTCGGAGGCGCTGGCCCTCGGCCCCACGGTCGAGCGCTTCCGGCCCGGGGTGCGGGCGGTCGTCGCCGAGCTGCCCGAGCTCCTCGTGGGCGCGGTCGGCGAGACCGCCGAGGCCACTGCGGCGCGCTTCACCGCGGCCGGTGTCTCCCCCGAGCTGGCCCGGAAGGTCGCGGCGAGCGACGCCGCCCTGGTCGCGCTCCCCGCCGCATCCCTCGCGCTCGACCACGACCTCGACGCCCGCGCGGTCGCGCACATCCAGTTCCTGCTCGACGATCGCCTGGGACTCGATCGCCTCCGCGACCGCATCGCCGCCCTGCCCCGAGCCGACCGGTGGCAGGCCGAGGCCCGCGCCGCGCTCCGCGACGACCTCTACGAGTCGCAGTACGCGCTCACCGGCGCCGTCCTCACCGAGACCGACCCCGACCGACCGCCCGACGGCCGCGTCGACGCCTGGCTCGACGACCACGCCGACGCGGTGACGCGCTACCGCACGCTCGTGCACGACGTCGAGCAGGCCGACACCGCCGACCTCGCCGCGCTCGCCGTCGTCCGTCGCGCCCTGCGGGGCCTCGCGCGCCTCGAGTGAGTGCGCAGGCTCGACCGATGCCGAGCTACGTCTGGCGTCGGTCGCGGGGACGGAGCGAGCGCGAGCGACCGAGGGAGGAAAGGCGCCGAAAGCGGTCGGCGGCGAGGGCGGCGCGGGCGGCGTTGGCGCCGCAGGCACCGTGCACGCCGCCACCGGGATGGGCCGACGCCGACGCGAGGTAGAGCCCGCGCACCGGTGTCTCGGCCCGGCCGAGACCCGGGATGGGCCGGAACACCACCTGCTGGGACAGCGCGGTGGTGCCACCGCCGAGGGCACCGCCGGCCAGGTTGGCGTTGATCGCCTCCAGCCCCGGGGGACTCAGGAGGTGGCGGCCGGTGACCAGCGCCCGGAACCCTGGCGCGCGCGCCTCGATCTCGACCTCCACCCGGTCGGCGAAGGTCTCCGCCTCCGACGCATCCCACTTCCCGGTGAGGTCGCCACCGGCGTCACCGCGCACGCGCTGGGGCACGTGCGTGTAGGCCCACACCGTCTCGGTCCCTTCCGGGGAGCGCGTCGGGTCCGCCTTGTTCATCTGCCCCACGAGCACGAACGGGTGCGCGGGGATGCGGTCCTGCGCGAGGTCGGCGGCGAACCGGGTGAAGCCGTCCATGCCGTCGGCCAGGTGGACGGTCCCCGCTCGCGTGGCGGGCTCGGACCGCCACGGGATCGGTCCCGACAGCGCCCAGTCGATCTTGAACGTCGCCGGGTCGTACTGGAACCGGTCGAGGTCGGTGACGACCCGCGCGGGCAGGTGCTCCTCGCCCACCAGGTCGCGGTAGAGCGCGGGCGCGCCCACGTCGGCGAGCACACCGCGGGGCGCGGCGATGGTCTCACCGTCGGCCAGCTGCACCGCCACCGCCCGCCGGTCGCGCACGTCGATGCGCGTGACCGCGGCGTTGCACCGCACGACGCCACCTCGCTCGGTGAGCCGTCGCACGAGCGCGGCGGTGAGCTGGCCGGCGCCGCCTTCGGGCACCGGGAAGCCGAACTCCTGGCCGAGCCCGGTGAGCATCCAGCCCAGGAACCCGCTGGGCGGCACATCGGGACCGAGGTCGGCGTGCATCGCGTTGCCGGTGAGCAGCAGGGCCGCGCCCTCGCCCGCGAACTGCTCCTGGCTCATGCGCCGCACCGACAGCAGCGCCATGCGGGTGAACTCCATCAGCCCGCGCGGCCCGAGCTTCGCGGCCAGGCGCAGCGCGCCCTTCACTGGCGGCAGCGGCGCGGTCATCGCCTCGAGCAGCGGCGCGCTCACGGCGCGGAACTGCGCATCGAGCGCCCGCCACGCGTCCCCGTCGCCGGGTGCGAACTCCTCCAGCGACTTCACGGTCACGTCGACGTCGGTCGACAGCGCCGCACACCTTCCGTCGAGCGTGGGATGCGCGAGCACGAGCGGCGCGTGCCGCCACCGCAACCCGTGGCTGGGGAGGTCGAGGGCGCGCAGGACCGGGGATGCCAGCCCGAGGGGGTAGAACGCACTGCACAGGTCGTGCACGAAGCCGGGGTGGGTGAGCTCCGCACTGCGGACCGCGCCCCCGGGATCGGGTTGCGCCTCGAGCACGAGCACCCGCCAGCCGGCATCGGCGAGGAGGTTGGCCGCCACCAGGCCGTTGGGTCCGGCACCGATGACGACCGCGTCGAAGTCAGCCACCGACCGACGGTACTCCACCTCCCGCGACGGTCCGGGCTCCGGAGACGCGAGACCGAGCGGGCATGATCTCGTGGTGACGACCGCACCCGCGTTCGAGCTCGCGGGCGTGCAGCTCGTCGAGCAGGGCTCGGTGGTGCTGCGCGACCTCGACTGGACGGCGAGCGCCGACGAACGCTGGGTCGTGCTCGGCCCGAACGGATCGGGCAAGACGTCGATCCTGCGCCTGCTGTCCTTCGTGCGCGCGCCGTCGAAGGGCACCGTCACCGTCCTCGGCGACACCTACGGCGCGGTCGACGTACGCC
>DASUAS010000222.1:0-2348 GCA_035763625.1 Acidimicrobiia bacterium | reverse complement strand
CACCTCGAAGCGGTGGCACCCGATGCCATGGTGCTCGTGACCCGGCCCGACGACCGATCTCCGACCGGGCGGCCGGTGATGGCCGCAGGCGAGCGCGTTGCCACCGTCATCATCCGTTCCAGCCGCGACCTCCGGGCACCGGTCGAACGGCTCGTCCACGACAGCCTCCTACGCGCCGGACCGGTGCTCGCCAACCTCCGCACGTTGGCCATCGCGCAGGCGCGTGCCGCGACCGATCCGCTGACCGGGCTCGGCAACCGGCGCCTGGTGGAGGACGCGCTCGCCCGGCTGGTCGCGCAGTCGCGGCGCACCGGGGAGCGCTTCGCGGTCGCGGTGGTCGACCTCGACCGGTTCAAGCCCGTGAACGACACCCACGGTCATGCCGCGGGCGATGCACTGCTCGTCGCGGTCGCGGGCGTGCTCGAGCACGTGACACGCGAGTACGACGTCGTCGGTCGCCACGGCGGTGACGAGTTCATCGTGCTGCTTGCCGGACTCGACGCCAACGACGCGCTCGCGGTGATGGATCGCTGCCGCGTCGCCGTCGCCGCGCTTCGCGTGGGCGAACCGCCGGTGGGGGTCACCGCCAGCATCGGAGTGGCACCCGCACCCACCGACGGCGGATGCGACGCCGGGTCGCTGGTGCGCGCGGCCGACCACGCCGCGTACGTCGCCAAGGCGCGCGGCGGCGACTGCGTCGTCGCGGACACGAGCACCGACCCCGACACCGGCGCTCAGGCCTCGGCTTTGCGCGCGTAGAGGTAGAGGACGGGGCGCACACCCTCGTCGGGCGACGCCGCCGGGAGGCGCAGGCGGACGCTCACGACCTCCCAGAGGTCGTCACCCCCCTCGACCACGCCACCGACCGGCAACCACAGCGGCGCGTCCCAGAACCCGCGCTGCTGGTCGGTGGCGACGTCGATGAGCACCGTGCGCACCGGCCGGGTCGGGATCGGCTCGCTGCGCGAGTGGAGCTCGTAGCGCTGTTGCTCGTCGGTGGGCACGACCGTGGGCGTCGGAGTGGGGGCCGGCGCACCGGTGCGCGGCGGGCGCGGTCGTCGCCGGCCGAACATCACACGATGCGCGGCGGCGTCGGCGCGGCGGCGTTGGCGGCAGCGAGCGACGCGTCGATGTCGTTGCGCCACCATGTGTAGCGCTCGGCGTCGTTGGCGTTGGTGAAGATGGTGAAGCGCTCGGCCTCGACCGCGTCGCAGACCATGGGCCCGACCGCCTCGGCGTCGACCGCGTCGGCGGCCATCTCGGGCGGGAAGTGGATCCACGAGCCGGCGTGCGCGTCGGGGACGCCCGAGATCCGGGCGTGCTCGCCCAAATTGGTGTGGACCAGGCCGGGACACAGCACCGAGACCCCGATGCCCAGCGGCAGCAAGGAGCGGGCGAGCGCCTCGGAGTACCCGTACGCCGCGAACTTGGAGGTGATGTACGGCGCGCAGTCCCACGAGTACGCCCACACACCTGCGATCGACGCGGTGTTCACCACGTAGCCGCGCCCTCGCTCCACCATCGCGGGCACGAACGCGCGGACGCCGCGGACCAGACCGAGGACGTTGACGTCGAGGATGTGCTGCCAGTCGTCCATCGGCACCCGGTACGACGGGCCGAGGACCGCGATGCCCGCGTTGTTCATCAGCAGGTCGACGGCTCCGAGCTCTGCGACCGCGGTCTCCGCGAGCGCGTCGACGTCGGCGTCGCGGGTGACGTCGCAGCGCACCGGGAGGCAGCGACGACCGAACGCGGTGATCGCGGCCGCGGTGTCCGCCAGGCGTTCGTCGTGGATGTCGGCGATCACCACGTCGGCGCCCCGCCGCGCCAGCTCGAGCGCGGTGGCGCGTCCGATGCCGCTCGCGCCGCCCGTCACCACCGCCGTCGTCCCCTGGATCTCCACCGACGCGGAGCCTACCCACCGTTCTCGCACCGTCCGACGGCCCATGTCCCTGCCCAACGGCGCCAAAAAGCAGGCTGTGGTCAGCCGGGGGCGGCGCCGCCGAGGGCGATGGCGTCGCGGGAGGTGCCGGCGGTCGGGTCGTAGTCGGACGCGCTCGGCGGGGCCAGCCCGCGCGCCAGCAGCAGGACCACGACGCCGACGACGGTCGCGGTCGCGCCGGCGAGGATGCCGAGCGCCTGCACGCTCACCACCCCGAGCGCGACCGCGGCGAGCGGGGTGATCACGATGCCGGCGGCCGGTTCGAGCGACTGGTTGAGCGAGAGCACCCGGCCGTGGAACGCGGCGGGCGCGTAGCGCTGCAGCAACGTTCGGGTCGGTACGAAGAAGAACGCGGTGTCGACACCCCAGAGGAAGACACCCACGAACGCGACGGCCTCCGACTCGG
>DASUAS010000221.1:0-16594 GCA_035763625.1 Acidimicrobiia bacterium | reverse complement strand
GTACCCGACCAAGAAGGGCACGTTCGACTGCAAGACGTCGAACACCGTCACGATCAAGGCGAACCTGATCGGCTGAACCGGTACCGGCGCGGGGCCGCCCCCGCGCCGGTCGCTCGTCGCTCAGTTCAGTCGGTGCCGTACCGGCCGACGAGCGACGACTTCCAGTACGTGCCGAGGTCCTTGCCGTCCGGGTCCAGGGTCCGGGCGACGAGGTATCCGGCGCCGACCCACCCGCGGTGCATCCAGCGCCCGAACGAGATCCGGGTGCCGGGTGACCCGCTGGCGGCCGGCAGCATCTTGACCCGCTCGAGCGCGGACCGGATGCCCGCGGGCGACAGCGGCGCGGCGTCGGCGAACGCGTACAGGAGCGCGGTGGCGCAGTCACGCCACAGCAGCGGGCCGTAGTACTCGGGCCGGTGGCCGTACGTGGCCTCGAACCGGTCGAGGAACTCCTGCCCCACCCGGTTCGCCTCGTCGTACTGCTCGAGTCCGATCCAGCCGCGGTACGCGTCCCAGAGCTCCGCGGTGAACCCGGTCTCGAACGCCGTCCCCATGTACCGCGGCGGGTCCCACTCGAGCGCCGTGAGGGCGGCGTTGATCTCGGCGACGCCCAGCCCGAACCCGCAGTGCACGATGGCGCTCGCGCCGGCGCGGTGCAGCGCGGTGACGGCCGCGGAGATGTCCTGACCGGTCTGGGCGATCTGCTCCTCGGCCACGATCTCGATGCCTTCGTGCTGCGCGGCCCGACGGAAGTTGGTGAGATACGCATCGCCGATGTACGAACGCTCGACGAGCACCCCCGCGGTCGCCTGACCCGCCTGGGCCATGAGGTGGGCCCACAGGATGGGCTCGTCGGTCATCGAGCCGTTGTTCAACAGGAACGTCCACTTCCCGAGCCAGTCCTCGGAGCCGCACACGCTGATCGCGGGGACGCGGAACCGCCGCTCGATCTCGGTGCGCACGGCCACGACGTTCTCGCTGATGTGCGGGCCGACGACCGCCACGCACCCGTCGTCGACGAGCTCGCCGAACGCGTCGACGACCGCCTTCACCGAGCCGCGGGGTAGTCCCTGCGCACCGCGGTAGACGATCTCGACCGGCCGGTCGATCATCTTCGCCGCCAACCCGTCGCCGAAGACGAGCTCCATCGGCTCCGCGAAGCTCGTCCAGTCGGGAGTGCCGGAGCTCAGGTAGTCGATGAGGAACCCGAGCTTGATCGGTGCTGCGCTGCTCGCCTCGGACATGACGTCAACCCCTTCCGGTCGGCCAACGGTAGGCACCGAACACCCGCGCCGTGACGACCCCCGGCGGAGCGTCGAGCACGTCGGGGATGGCGCGCACCGCGCTCATCGCCACCGCGAGGTGGCCGCCGGACGTGCCACCGATCTCGCCGAGCGGTCCGTTGCCGATCCTGAGGTCGAGCTGCAGCGACGGCAGGCCGTCGACCTTCACGCGCACGAGGAACTGGCCGTCGAGGTCGAGGTCCCAGCCCGGGATGTCGTTGGTGGCGGTCCAGTACTCCTCGGCCACCAACACCGGGACGCCGTCGCGGTACCCCGACCACGACATGATCTGACCGACGACGCTGCCGGCCGGAAGGGTGCCGCACGCGACCTCGACGTCGCGGGGTGACGTGGCGGTCTCGACGGAGTGACGGATCTCGTCGAGCTCGAGTCCCAGCACGTCCGCGGTGGCGCCGATGGCCTGTTCGTACTGCACCGAGACGGCGCGGAACATGGGCGATTCGATCGTGATGTCCTCGGGCTGCCTGCCCATGCCCATGAGATCGACGAGCATCTCCTTGGCGGCGACGCCGGAGCAGTCGACGAACTCCTGCACCGTGATCCGGTCGACCCGTTGCGAGAGCCCGGTCAACGTGGCAGCGAGGCGCTCGAACATGAACCCGGGGTGCTCACCGGCGGCGTGGAAGCGCGTGCCGCCCTCGTCGCACGCCGCACGGATCCGAGCGTCGGCGTCGGCTCCGTACGTGGGCAGGTGGTTGTACGAGGTGGTCGTGATCACGTTCTTGCCCGATGCGAGCAACGCGACGATGTCGTCGGTGTTGGTGTTCTCCGCGAACGCCTTGCTCGCGGCGTGGAGGACGACGTCGGCGTCGAGGGCCAGGATCGCCGCCTGGTCGTTGGTCGCGACGACACCCGTCGGTGGACGGTCGACGAGGGTGCCGGCGTCGACGCCGACCTTGGCGGCGTCGTACACGAACAGGCCGACCAGCTCGAGATCTGGGCGATCGACGACCTCGCGCAGCTGCGCGAGCCCCACCGCGCCGGTCGCCCACTGCACGACTCGAACGGTCGTTGGCCGGGTCACGAGGTCACCGTCGGGGGCTTCGGGTCCTTGGGCAGGCCCAGCACCCGCTCGGCGACGGTGTTGCGCACGATCTCCTCGGTGCCGCCGCCGATGCGCATCCCGGGCGTCGACAGCACGTACTCGCTCCAGCCGTACGCCCCCCACCCGCCGGCGTCGGCGCCGAGCCGCGGGCCGAGCACCTCGGTGAGCAGCGGCACCAGCTGGCGATTGAACACCGCGTTGTGCAGCTTGCCGACCATCATCTCGGGACCTGGCGTCTGCCCCGGTTGCATCGACTGACGCCAGCGTTCGTGCTGCAGGTCCTTGACCCGGTCGAGGACGTACACCTGCGCGACGCGCTGGCGCGTGTACGGATCGGTGAGGTCGCCGTACTCGCGCACGGTACCGGCGATGCGCTCGAAGGGTCCGATGCCGCGACCGACGCTCGAACGGCGAGTGGCGATGCTGCGCTCGTTCCCCAGCGTGGTCAGGATCACGCCGAAACCCGCGTTCACGTCGCCCACGCGGTGCGAGTCCGGGACGCGCACGTCGGTGAGGAACACCTCGTTGAAGTTCGACTCCCCCGTCATCTGCTTCAGCGGCCGGATCTCGACGCCGGGCGCGTGCATGTCGACGAGGAAGGTGGTGAGGCCCTTGTGCTTCGCCACGCTGCGGTCGGTGCGCGTCACGCAGAGACCGAGGTCGGCCGCGTGCGCGCTCGACGTCCACACCTTCTGGCCGTTGATCACCCATTCGTCGCCGTCGGGGTCGGCCCGGGTCGACGCCGCCGCCAGGTCGGAGCCGGCGTTCGGCTCACTGAACAGCTGGCACATGATGACGTCGCCCCGGTAGAGCCCGCGGAGGTACCGGTCGCACAGCTCGGGGCTCGCGGTGGCGAGGAGCGCGGGACCGATGAAGCCGATGGCGATGGTCAGCGGGGCCAGGTTCGGCAACTCGTAGTGCGCTTCGAGCTCGTTGAACGCGATCGCGTGGTCGACCGAGAGGTCGCGACCGCCGTACTCGGTCGGACCGTCGACCCATCCGAGTCCGGCGTCGAAACGCGCCGCCGCGTACGCCTTGGCGTCGGCGACGACCTCGTCGAGGTGCTCACGCTCGATCTCCTCGAGCACGTTGATCCGGTCGGGTCCCTCACCCCACACGAACTGCTCGTCGCTCGCGCCGCGCAACGGCACGGTCGCGTCGAGGAACGCGCGACCCTCGGCGACCAGCTCGTCGATCGAGGTCACCGGCTACCACCCCGCACGTCCCCTCGACGTACCATCGACCGTCCTCCCTCGGCGCCGGCCGACCCGGAGGGCCGCCGTTACATCTAGATGTTTTACCCGAGCCGACCGGTGGCCCGCACCTCGCCGGCGACCACGAACGAGGAGCACCTGGGTCATGGGCGACGCCGCGGGTCCGTTGTCGTCGGTACGGGTGCTCGACCTCACCGATCTGCGGGGTGCGCTGTGTGCCCGCATCCTCGGTGATCTGGGCGCCGACGTCGTCCGGATCGAGTGCGGCACGCCACCGGATTCCTTCGCGCACCGGTACCGCAACGCGAACAAGCGCGGGGTTTCGCTCGATCTCGGACAGGTCGACGACCGCGCCCGTTTGACCGCGCTGCTCGACGACGCCGACGTGCTGGTCGAGAACCTCCGAGCCGACGCGCGCGAATCGATCGGCGTCTCCCCCGACGCGACATCGGCCGCGCACGCTCACCTCGTGCACGTCGCGCTCGCCGACATGGGACTCAGCGGTCCGCGCGCGGGCTGGTATCTCGAGGCGTTGCCCGCGCTGGCGGCATCGGGCGCTCTGCACGCCTCGGGGTTCCCGCAGTTGCCGCCGTGCAACGCGCCCGGCTTCCTCGCCCACGACTGCGCGTCGGTCTTCGGTGCGATCGGTGCCGTGGCCGCGTTGCTCGATCGCGACCGAGCCGCCCAGGGCCCGGGCCAACTCGTCGAGGTCAGCGTCCAGGAGGCCGCGCTCGCGGGCACCACTCCCTGGTCGATCGCGATCGAGGACTACCTCAGGATCAACCCGCTGCTCCCGGCCGACGGGCGACGCAACGCCGAGGGCGCGTACTGGGTCCTTCCCGCGGCCGACGGCTGGGTCCGGGTGGTCGTCGGCTCACCGCGCCAGTGGTCCGGGTTCAAGACGCTCATGCGCAACCCCGACGTGTTCGAGGCCGACGAGTGGCGTAGCCCCGCGTTCCGGCTCGTGAACTCCGACGTGATCCGGATGGTCGCGCAGGAGCGGCTCACCGATCGCACCCGGGCGCAGCTCTTCGAGGAGGCGCTCGGCCTGGGCGCGACCGTCGGGGTTCTGCACCAACCGAGCGAGTTCGTCGCGCACCCCCAGACCCGAGCGCGCGAGTTCTTCGTCGACACCGGCTTCCCCGCGTTGGCAGGACTCCCGTTCGCCGTGCAGCCGTTGCGCCTCGCGAGCACGCCGGCGTCGATCCGCCTCGCGGCCGAGGCCGAGCCCGACGCGCAATTCCGCGCTCCGACCGCGTCGCCGGCGTCGGCGATCGGTGCGGGCCGCGACCTCCTCCTCGACGGGATCCGCGTCGTCGAGTTCGGAGTTGCGGCGGTGGTGCCGGAGATGACCGGCGTGCTCTCGGAGCTCGGCGCCGACGTCATCAAGATCGAGTCGATGGCGAACCCCGACGTGTTGCGCATGGGAAGCGGCAACCGCGAGCTGATCAACCAGAACTTCACCTTCAACACCGAGTGCCGCGGACGGCGGAGTGTCGCCCTCGACCTCACGACGGCGCGCGGCCGCGAGCTCGCACTCGCGCTGTGCGCGAGTGCCGACGTCGTGGCCGAGAACCAGCGCGGCGGCGCGATCGAGAAGCGCGGGCTCGGCTACGACGCGGTGCGCGCACTCAACCCGGGCGTCGTCTACGCGTCGTCGCAGGGCTACGGGCGCGGTGGGCCGCTGGGCGAGATGCCGGCCTACGGGCCACTGAACGCCGGGTTCAGCGGCGTGCACCTGCTGTGGAACCATCCCGACGCCCCGTATCCGTGCGGCACGTCGTTGAACCACCCTGATCACATCGCCGGGCGGCTGCTCGCGGTCGGCGTGCTGGCGGCGTTGCGGGCCCGCGAGATCAACGGCGACGGACAGCTCCTGGAGCTCGCCCAGACCGAGGCTGCCGCGTACCTGATCGGCGAGGTGTTCCTCGAGGCTGCACACGCCGGCGCCGACCCCGCGCCGTCGGGCAACGCGCACCCCACCGCCGCACCACACGGCGTCTACCCCTCCGCCGGCGACGACCGTTGGGTGGCGATCGCGGTGATGGACGACGACGCCTGGCGCCGCCTGTGCGCGGCGCTCGACTGGGAGCTCGACGAACATCTGGCGACTGGTCCCGCACGGATCGCGGCGCGGGCCGAGCTCGACGCGCGCGTCGCGACATGGACGAGCGGGCGCGGCGACGTCGAGGCGGCGGAGCTGCTGCAGGCGCACGGCGTGTCCGCCATGCCGGTCATGGGGCCGCGCGACCACCACGCCGATCCGCACCTGCAGGCGCGCGGCGCGATCGTGCACCTCCACCACGCCGAGGTCGGCGACGAGCGCCAGCTCGCGAACCCGATCCGGCTCTCACGGCTCCCTCAACGCACCGCGGCCAGCGCGCCCCTGCTCGGCGAGCACACCGAGGAGGTGCTGACGTCGATCCTGGGACTCAGCGCGACCGAGGTCGCGCAGCTCGTCGACGACGGCGTATGCCGCTGAGCCGGTCAGCCGGCCAGCAGATCGGCTTCGTGCGGGTGCTCGTCGATGAACTCGCGGACGTACCCACACGACGGGACGACGGTCTGGCCGCGCGCTCGGACGTCGTCGAGCACGCTCTGGACGAGGATGGCGCCCAACCCGTTGCCGCGGCGTCGGGCGTCGATCTCGGTGTGCGGCAGGATCACCACCGAGTCACGTTCGATGAAGTCGGCGATGCCGACGACCTCGCCGTCGAGCACGAGCTCGTACCGATTGCGCTCGCCGTCACGTCGCACCTCGTGTTCCATGGTCATGGCCTACCCGATTCCGGGCGCTCTCCAACGCGACCGGGCGACGGACGTAGCCTGGCCCCGCGGTTCGTCTGCCGAGAGGAGACCCGTCGATGGACGCATGGAACACCCTCGACCGACTGATGATCATCTCTTCGGACGCGCACGCGGGCGCGCTCCCCGAGCACTACCGCAGCTACCTCCCGTCGCAGTGGCACGACCAGTTCGACGAGTGGCTGGCGCAGCTCACGATGCACTGGTTCGACATCACCGACGATCGCAACTGGGACTCACCCGCGCGCATGCGCGCCCTCGACGACGAGGGCGTGACCGGTGAGGTCATCTTCCCGAACACGCTGCCGCCCTTCTACGACATCCTCGCCCATCTCAGCGGCGTGCCTCGCGACCGCGCCGACTTCGAACGCCGCTGGGCGGGCCTCCAGGCGCACAACCGCTGGCTCGTCGACTTCTGCAGCGACGCACCGGATCGCGCCCGAGGCCTGATCCAGCTGCTCCCGAACGACGTCGAGGCCGCGGTCGACGAGATGGAGTGGGCGAGCAGCCGCAGCGTGTTCGGAAATGTGACTTGGCGAAAGTTAGCACGACTGCGCCCGGTCGCGCCCTGGGGTGCCGGCCGGCTCAGGCCCTGACGAGGCACTCTGAAGCGCGCTCGTAGCGGAGGTGTGCGAAGTTGTGCGCTCGCGGCTCAGCGCCGGCAGATCCGACGTCTCCGGCCTCGGTTCACGACCCGTCGGCGCCGGCCTTCGTCAGCATCACGTGCACGAGCGGCTCGAAGTGCTCGAGCGGCTGGCTGCGGTACGAGGCGTCGAACGCGACCTGGTCGTACTCGGCGCAGAACTCCTCCGTGTGCCCGAAGTAGGGAGAATTCCGGAACTGCTCACGTGCGTCACGGTCGAGACCGATGTGGTGCCAGAAGTAGTAGCCCTGGAACACGCCGTGATGTTCGACGAGCCAGTGGTTCGCGGGGGACACGAAGGGCCGGACGATGGCGGCCGCCACTTCTGGATGGTTCAGCGGCGAAAGCGTGTCTCCGATGTCGTGCACGAGCGCGCAGAACACGTATTCGTCGTCGCGCCCATCGCGTTCAGCTCGCGTCGCCGTCTGCAACGAGTGCTCGAGGCGACTGACCGGGAAGCCCCCGTGGTCGGTGCCCATGACCCGCAGCAACTCGACCACCCGCGCCGGCACGAAGCTCTGGGTGACGTCGAGCTGCGGCGTGATGATGGCCCAGTCCTCAGCCGTCGACTCTGCGAAGGTCGAGAACGCCGCCCGGGTGGCCGTCGTCGGTGGTTCGTTCATCGCGGTGCTCACCTTCGCTGCTGGAACAGATCTCATGCGTGGAAGCGCTCCTCTACCTTCGGGCGCCTGACCCAGATGGACCCTCAGAAGTCTCCCACGGGTCGGAACGTCCAGCCAGGGAGCAGGCCGAGGTCGGAGCAGAGCTTCGGCGCGAAGATCCACTTGCCGAGGAACCGGTCGGCGCCGGGGTCGGTGGCGAGCCAGGCGACCACCTTCCCCGTCGCTTCCGCGGGTTCGCTCCCGTACCCGGCGGAGTACTCGTCGTCGGTCTTCACGGCCTTGCGGGCCTCGGTGACCACGTTGCCGGGATCGACGTTGAACGCCCTCACGCCCGCGCCGAGGTACTCGGCGTTGACGCCGCCGGCCACCCGCGCGAACGCCGCCTTCGACCCCGAGTAGAGGATCCCCCAACCGCCCTCTCCCGGGGGTGCCTGCGGGTCGAGCCGGGCCGAGCCCGAGACCATGTCGATGATCGTGCCGCCGCCGCGCTCGAGCATGTGGGGCAGGACCGCCTGGATCAGCAGCACCTGGTGCACGAAGTTGCCGGTGAACATGTCGAGCATCGACTCGGGCGTGAGATCGGCCACGCGATCGAGCGTGCCGACGCCCTTGTAGATCGCGTTGTTGAACAACACGTCGATGCGGCCCCACTCGTCGAGCACGGTGGCGGGCAGCGCCAGCACCGCGTCGCGATCGAGCAGGTCCATCGGCACGATCAACGCCCGCCGGCCGCGCTCCTCGATCTCCTGGGCGGTGCGCTCGAGGCTGCCCGGCACCACGACGGCGCGGCGATCTTCCCGCACGGAGGTGACGTCGGACGCGCCATCGCCCTCCTTCACGGTGCGGGCGCTGACGACGACGTCGAACCCGGCGTCCGCGAGCGCCAGCGCACCCGCGCGCCCGATGCCGCGGCTCGCACCGGTGACGACCGCGACTGGCGTGTCGGTCATGGCTGTCCCCTCTCGTGGGTCACCCCGGCATCTTGCCCTGTGCGAGGAGCGGGCGTGGATCCGCCGGATGTCGTCGTTCGCGGCGTCGGACCCTCGACCGACCGAGCAGCCAGGGAGAGCTTCCCTCGATTGGCACGGTGTGCCAAGATCGCCGCCGAGCCGACCGTTCGCTCGCCCACGGTCTCGCGGCCTCGGTGCACTCGAAGGTGGAGCAATGGAACGTGTCTTCGAAGGAGTCCGGGTCGTCGAGGTGTCGGCGTGGGCGTTCGTCCCGTCGGCGGGCGCCGTGCTGTCCGACTGGGGCGCCGACGTCGTGAAGATCGAGCCACCCACCGGTGACCCGATGCGCGGTCTGGTGAACGCCGGCATCGACGCGGGGCCGTCGTTCCCGTGGGAGATCTGGAACCGCGGGAAGCGCAGCGTCGCGCTCGACCTCTCCCGGCCGAAGGCCCGTGACATCGTCCTCGACCTCGCGCGCTCCGCCGACGTGTTCCTCACCAGCTACCTCCCGACGACGCGCGCCAAGCTCGGCATCGACGTCGACGACGTGCGGGCCGTGAACCCGTCGATCGTCTACGCCTGCGGGACCGGGCAGGGTGCCCTCGGCGCCCAGGCCGACCGCGGCGGCTACGACGCGATCAGCTTCTGGGCGCGCGGCGGCGTGGCGGCCACGATCACGCCACCCGACGCCGAGCGACCGATCGGCCAACCGGGCGGTGCGTTCGGCGACTCCATCAGCGGGATGGCACTGGCAGGTGGCGTCGCCGCCGCGCTCCTGCGCCGGTCGCGCACCGGGGAGGGGGCCGTGGTCGACGTCGCGCTGCTGGGGACCGCCATGTGGTCGTTGCAGATGTCGATCGCGGGCGCGGCGGTGATGGTGGCGCAGGCACAGGCGGGCGGCGGCACGCCGGCGTCGAACAGCCCCGCGCAGCAGCTGTTCAACCCGCTGGTCGGGAACTACCGCACGAGCGACGGCCGGTGGGTGGCGCTGTGCATGCTGCAGCGCGACCGCTACTGGGACGGTGTGCTCGTCGCGCTCGGCCGTGAGGACCTGCGCACCGACCCGCGGTTCGCCACGCCCGACGCGTTGAGCGGGCACATCGAGGACGCCGCCGCCGAGCTGCAGCACACCATCAGCACCATGACCCTCGCCGTCGCGTGCGCAGCCCTGAGCCGCCAGCCGGGCCAGTGGGACGTGATGCAGACGGTGCTCGAGCTCCCGGTCGACCCCCAGGCCACGGCGAACGGGTTCGTGCAGCCGGTCGCGTACGGCGACGACGTCACCCTCCCGCTGGTCGCCTCCCCCGCGCAATTCGACCGCACGCCGCCCCGGTTGGGACCCGCGCCCGAGTTCGGCGCCGACACCGACGACGTCCTCCAGGCGCTGGGCATGGACATGGACGCGATCATCGAGGCGAAGATCGACGGCGCGGTGGTCTGAGGCCGAGGTCGGAAGCGGACCGAAGGGTGGACGTCGTCGAGAACCTCCAGCCGCTCTCCGGACTCGTCGTGCTCGACTTCTCGGAGGGCGTCGCCGGACCGCGCGGCACGACGTCGCCGAACCGCTTGGTGAGGTCCAGGCTGCGCGCGGGCACGACGCGCACACCCGGCGCGTCGGCGACGGCGCGGACCGCGTTGATCGGCGCCTCGGCGTCGATGAAGCGCGGGGTCGTGTCCCGGAAGAGCTCCTGGTCGTCGGTGAGCTCGAGGAAGACCGATCAGGTCTCCCAGACCAGCTCGAGGTTCTCGACGTGGCGCAACCCCATCGCGTACTGCGGCACGACGCCCGGCTTCAGCTCGTACTCGGGGATGCGCCGGTGCCACTCCCGCAGCATGATGCGCAGCTCCCGGCGCGCCAGGTGCGAGCCGAGACACCGGTGCACGCCACCGCCGAACGCGATGTGCGGGTTGTTCTCACGATCGAAGCGCACGTCGAACGCGTCGGCGAATGCAGCCGGATCGACGTTGGCCGCGCCCACGAGCACCTGCACCGCGTCGCCGGTCTTGATCGGACAGCCGGCGAGCTCGGTGTCGCTCGTGCAGAAGCGCGGGACGCCAGGGACCGGGCTCTCCCAGCGGAGCAGCTCCTCCACCGCCGACGGGATCAGCGACGGATCGTCGGCGAGCTGGCGCCGGTGCTCCGGATGCTGCGACAGGAACGTGTAGAAGCACGTGAGCGAGTCGGTCACCGTGTCGAGACCGGCGATGAGGAACAGGAAGCAGATGTCGAGGATCTCCTCGCGCGTCAGCTGGTCGCCGTCGACCTCGGCGGAGAGGAAGTGGGAGAGGATGTCGTCCTGCGGCGACCGGGCGCGTTCGTCGAGGATGGCGTCGAAGTAGCGGTAGATGTCCTGACCGGTGTCGACCTGGATCTGCTGGCGCTCCTCCATCGTCGAGTCGGGCGCGCCCGGGCGGATGATGCCGTCCTTCATGGCGAGGAACGTGTCGAGCTCCTCCCATGGCAGCCCCATCAGGCCGAGGAACACCGACGACGGGAACGGCGTCGCCAGCTCGTCGGTGAAGTGGCACTCCCCGCGGTCGACGAACGCGTCGATGAACCGGTTGGCGCGGGCAGCGACGTCGTCCTCGATGGCGTCCATGCGCTTGGGCGCGAACAGGGGATCGAGGATCTTGCGGTACTTGGAGTGGTCGGGGGGATCGACCGACAGCGGGATGAGCGGGCGCGTGTTGCCCAGGTTGATCCCGCCGTTGTACGCCGACGAGAACCGCTTGGGATCGCGCAGCGCCTCCTCGACCGCCGAGCGGCTGAACACCATGGCCAGGCCGTCGAGCGGTCGCAGCACCGGTGCCTGGTCGATCAGCTTGACGTAGCGGTCCTGCGGTGCGGTCATGTCGAACAGCTCGGCCACCGCGTCGGCGTCGATCGACGCGAGCGGGTCGTTGCCGCTCTGGTCGGCGATGGTCGGGTCGTCGGGGGTCTTGTCGGCGGTGGTCTGGTCGTCGGGGGTCATGGCTGCTCCTGCATCAGACGGCCGGTCGGCTGACGGCCTCGGCGGGTTCGGTTGCCGGTTCGAGGACACCGACGCGCACCAGCTCCTCGAGCTGCGCGTCGGCGACACCGAGCACCTCGGTGGCGATGGCGCGGGTGTGCTCGCCGTGGCGGGGTGCGGGGTCGGGTGGCGCGGGATCGAGGTGGTCGCTCCGGAAGCACGACCCCTCGACGAAGAGCGGCTCCCACCCCGGCTGCTCGACCATCTGCACGAAGTCGTGCGCGTAGAGGTGCGGATCGGCCAAGAGGTCGAACGGCGTGGCGACCGCGGCCGCGGGCACGAGGGCGGCCTGCAGGCGCTCCATCACGTCGGACGCGGTGAGCGTGCTCGTCCACGATGCCACGAGCCCGTCGAGGTCGTCGGCGTGCCGGTGGCGATCCGACTCGGTGCGGAACCGCTCGTCGTCGGCCCAGCCCGGCTGGCCGATGGCGGCCACGAGGGCGTCCCAGTCGGCGTCGTCTCGGACGGCGATCACGCACCAGCCGTCGTCATCGGCGGTCGGATACACACCGCACGGTCGCCCGCGCTCGACGCGGTTGCCGCGGGCGTCGACCGATCCCGGTTCGAGGCTCTCCTGCAGGACGAGCTCGGAGAGCTGGTTGACGACCCCGTCCGCCTGCGACAGCCGGATGTGGCTGCTCTGCCCGGCGCCCAGACAGGCCAGCGCGGCAAGGGCGGCGAGGCGGGCGGTGAACTGGTCGGGGAAGAAGATCGGGTTCTCGGCGAAGTCGGCGGCGGTGTCGGGGTAGCGCCACAACCAGGTCTGGCCGCCGATGCTGCGGGCGTGCGTGCCGAACCCGCGCCAGTCGCTCCAAGGACCGGAGCCACCGAAGAGCTGGGTGCTCACGAGGATCACCGCGGGGTTGGCGGCGCGCAGCGCACCGATGTCGAGACCGAGGCCGTCGAGCGCGCCCGGCCCGAGGTTCTCGATCACGATGTCGCTCGCGCCGACGAGCTCGAGCACGAGGCGGCGGCCCTCGTCGGCCGTGAGGTCGACGCCGAAGCTGCGCTTGCCGCGGTTGATGCTCACGAACTGCGACGACATGTTCGCCGCACCACCGAAGACGCGGCTCTGGTCGGGGAACGCGCGGCTCTCGATGCGGATGACGTCGGCGCCGTGGTCGCGGAGCAGCTTGCCGGTCTCGGGCCCGGCCATCAGCTGCGTGAGCTCCAGCACGCGGACGCCGGCCAACGGGCGAGCTCCCCGCCCGGCGCGCGGGCGGACGTCGAAGCGCGGCCCGGCGAACGGCGAGCGGTCGGCGGTGAGGTCGTCGTCGACGGCATCGGTGTCGGCGCCGGCCGCGGCGGCGGGCTGACGGAACCCGACCCGGCGGCCGTCGAACTCCCAGTACCCCGACGGCATGACGCCCGGCCGCCCGTCGACCACGGTGTCGACGAACATGCCACGTCGACGCAGCGGTTCGCTCGCGAGCAGCTGCGCGGGCGAGAGGACCGGGGTGGCAGGGACGTTCCGGCGCTGCGCCTCCTCGCAGATCGCCTCGGTCGTCGTGTCGGCGAAGAGCGGTGCGTAGATCGACGCCATCACGTCGGGGTGCAGCAGCCGACCGGTGTAGGTCTCGAGGTCGTCGTCGCCGTGCAGCTCGGGTGGGTCGCCGACCCAGTCCCGCAGCGCGGTCCATTGGCGATGGCTCACGACCAGCGGGCGCACCAACCCGTCGCGCGTCGGGAACGCGGGATGGCCGGGCGCCACGGTGCCACGCGAGTCGCCGCGCACGCTCGCGCCCGGGAGCGCGGTGTCGGTGGTCTGGATGAAGGCCTCGTGGATCGCGAGGTCGATGTGGTCACCCTCGCCGAGGACGGCACGGTTCCAGATCGCGACCAGCGCGACGTAGGCGCCCATGGCGGCGGCGACCTCGAACGCGAGCTGGCCGGGCGGCAGCAGCGGCGGGCGACCGGCGAGGCGGCACAGCGAGAGCTGCCCCGACAAGGCGTACACGACCGGGTGCGTCCCCACGAACGACGAGTAGGGGCCGGTCGTCCCGAACGGCGACGACGACACGACCACCAGCTGCGTCTGCTCCTGCCGCACTGCGGCGGGATCGAGCCCCGAGGTCCCGGAGTCGAACCAGACGTCCGCGTGGGCGAGGAGCGCGCGCAGCCGTTCCGGGTCGTCGCACACCATCGAGCGCTTGTTGACGTGGCGGGTGGCCGCCAGCGGATCGAGGGGCCGCGGCGTCCGTTCGACGCGGATGACGTCGGCACCCAGGTCGGCGAGCAGCCGTGCGCTGCTCCACGACGGCGCGTTGGTGGTGTCGACGACCCGGAGCCCCACGAGAGGGAGCGCGACGCTGCCGGCAACCGTCATCGGGGCGCAGCCCGGTGGCGCGGCGAGGAAGCGGAACCGTCTCCGTGCACGACTTGCTCCTATGTCAAGCGGCTTGCGCGAGGCAAGTCGCTGTGGATGCGTCCGCGTCGTTGATGAGGGCTCGGAAGACGACATCGGAGATCCTGCGCTTGAGTGCGCGGAGCGCTTCTCGGTTGGAGTTGCCAAGCGTGCTGCGTCGTTCGAGGTAAGTCTTGGCGTCGTCGTGGCAGCGTTTCTGGGTGACCGCGATGCGATGGATCGCCGCGTTGAGCTGCCGGTTTCCGGTGCGTGACAGGCGATGCCGTTCGTGGTTTCCGGACCACACCGGCAGCGGTGCGGTGCCGTTGTGACGAGCGAAGGCATCCTTGGACTTGAACCGCTGGACGTCCGCGACCTCCGCGACGATCTTGGCGGCGGTCAACGCGCCGACGCCAGGGATCTCCAACAACGTCGGTGCGAGTTGGGTCACCCGCGATGTGATCTCGCGTTCGAGGGCACGCTCCGCCACGGTCAGCGCACGGGCACGGACGACGATGTCCAACGCGATCCGAGCCGTCATCCCCTCGAGCAGCTCGAGGCGCGCCGCGACCGCATCGAGGTTCTTGAGCCTGGTCAGCGACCGGGCGGGAGGATCCCAGCTCGGGTCGAGCTCGTGGAGATGCCAACGAAGCCGATTCACACACCGAGTCCGTTCGTTGACCAGGTCTTCGCGGTGATCGACCAACAACCGCAGCTCCCGGGCCGGACCATCGAGCTGCGCCGTCGGGAGATCCGGGTGCCGCAACGCCGCCCGGGCCACCGCCAACGCGTCGATCGGGTCCGACTTCCCATACGTGCGCGCCGAATCGCGGGCATGCGCCATCAACTTCGGTGGCACCCGCACGATCCGCTCACCCGCACCGAGCAGGTCGCGTTCCAACCGGCGCGACAGGTGCCGGCAGTCCTCGACCGCCCACACCCGCTCGGCACCGAAGCGAGCCGCCCAGCGCAACAACTCCAAATGATCTTCGGTCGTCGTTGCCGTCGTCGTCCGCACACCGAGCTCTCGGCCGAGTTCATCGACCACAACAACAGTGTGTGTGCGCTTGTGCGCATCAATACCTAGCATCACCATGAACCAGTCGCCTTTCTCGAAGGGTGACGAGAAACGGACCGGTCGGTGGGCACACCTCAGTGGGGGCGATGCCACGCTCCTATCAAGCCACGCCGGCCGGTTCGTCGCGCCCGGGGGTCGGCAAAACGCATGATGCCGACGAACGGCAAGGAACGTACGAGCCAAACCCCCGGACGAACACCAGCCTGACACTGAGAGGGAACGTAACCCGCGTTGGCACGGTGTGCCAAAGTACCTCGCAGTCATCGGCGGCGATCCCGCGAGCGGGGAGCTGGCACGAGGTTGGCGCGATCGAGGTCGTGTGCGATCAACTTCCGATGTGGTCACGAAACCGGTCGTCGTGCTGTTCGACGTCGACGAGACGTTGGTGCACACGGGCGGCGCCGGGGCACGGAGCTGGAACGCGGCGTTCGAGAAGGTCTACGGCGTGCCGGCCGACATCGGGAAGCACACCTCTGCCGGCGAGACGGATCCGCAGGTGGCGCGGGAGACCTTCCGCGGCGTCCTCGGTCGCGATCCAGTCGGCGACGAGCTCGACCCGCTCTACGCGCAGTACCTCCTCCACATGAGCGACGACATCTGGAGCTCGACGCAGTACCGGATGCTGCCGGCGGCCGACCAGGTGCTCCAGCGTCTGGTCGACGCGAGGGTCATCCTCGGGATCGTGTCCGGCGCGATGGAGGGCGCGGCGCGGACCAAGCTGATGCCCGCCAACCTGAACCGGTACTTCCTCTTCGGTGCGTACGGCTCCGATTCGCCCAACCGACCGGAGCTGACCCGCATCGCCATCCAGAAGGCGGGGTACCTGCACGTCGGTCTGTCACCGCAGGACGTGTTCGTCGTCGGCGACACGCCCCTGGACATCACCGCCGCACACGACGCTGGCGCGGTGTCGGTCGGAGTCGCCACCGGCAAGTACGACAAGGGCGAGCTCGAGGCGGCGGGGGCGATGCACGTGCTCGGTTCCCTGGAAGAGCCGTTCCCGGGCATCTGAAGAAGCGCCGGCCGCCGCTTCAGTCACGTTGGCGGTGTCCATGCTCGGTGTCCCCTCGACCGGCGAGACGGCCGTGGCGGTGCGTGGTGATCGTCACCGACTGCTCGCGCAGCCATCGCGGAAGTTCGATCTCCGGGGCGCTCACCGGCGGAGCGTCGTCGACCGCGATGCCCTCGGCGTGGGCGGCACGACGCAGGTCGCAGTGCGCGGTGTCCGCATCGGCACCGACGATGCGCAGCCGATCGACGCGCAGCGCCGCCAGCCGCGTGATCAGCTCGGACGGAGACTCGTCGACGCTCTCGGACCAGGCGGGGCGGGTTCGCGTCGCGGTTCGTGCGGCCGCGAGCAGCTCGCGTGTGCGCGCGGTGGTGTCCGTCCCGCAGCGCACGAGCACGCCACCGGTCAGGGGCCGGTAGCGGAAGACGTTCTGCTCGGCGGCCAGCCCCGTCTCGTCGTCGTCGTGGTCTCCGACATCTCGCATCCACTGCTCGAACCGGTTCGCGACCGCGGCGAGGTCGTCTCCCGTGTCGCGCCACGCCGCGAGCGTGGCGACGTAGTTCGGTCC
>DASUAS010000220.1:0-2892 GCA_035763625.1 Acidimicrobiia bacterium | reverse complement strand
CGAGCAACGCCGAAACGAGATGCGGTGCGTGAGTCTCGCGCCGTTGGCTCGTGCGACCCCAGCTCCGCTCGAGCGCGCTCGGCATCGCGCGTAACAGGGGTGTTGACGAAGTCGACGAGCAACTCCGGTGTGCACCCGTCGCGGCCACCACCGACGATCGTGACTCGCGTGCGCGATGGTGCGTCCATCGCGCGACACCGTACGCTGCGGGACGCATCGCACACGGCGCCCGTTGACGGGACAAATCCGCGTCGGCGTCGTACGCTGCAGCCCGTTCACAACCCGGGGGGGATCCATGGGCACTCGAAGAACGGCTCGTCGTTCGACGCTCGTCGTGAGCGTCGTCACCCTGCTGCTCGCGGCGTTGACGTTCGGTGCGACGTCGCGTCAGAGCGGCAGTTCGAGCGAGACGCAACAGGGCGTCACCAAGGACACGATCAAGGTCGGCATCCCACTCGTCGACTTCTCGTCGATCGCCGACTTCGTCGACTACACGTTCGGCGACACCGAAGCGATCAGCAAGGTGTTCGTCGACGACATCAACAAGAACGGCGGGATCAACGGCCGGAAGATCGTCCCCGTCTACAAGAAGTACCCGCCGATCCCGGGCATGAAGCCCGACCCGCTGTCGCTCTGCACCTCGTTCACCGAGGACGACAAGGTCTTCGCGGTGGTGGGCGTGTTCATCGACTTCACCGGCCAGGCGCAGGAGTGCGTCAGCAAGGACCACAAGCTGGTCCACATCGGCCACGAGCTCGACCAGCCGTTCATCGACGCGGTACCGGGGGGCCTCATGCTCACGCCGGACCGCACCAAGGAGAACGTGGCGAGCGCGCTCATCAGCCTCATGGCGAGCACCGGCCGACTCAAGGGCAAGACGGTGGCAGTCGTCGGCGACAAGGACAACGAGAGCCGGGTCAACGACGTGATCGTCCCCGGGCTCAAGAAGGCCAAGGCCAAGACCGGCTCGACGGCGATCCTGAACATCACCGGCACCGACACCACCGCGGCCCAGGCCCAGATCGACAGCTTCATCGAGAAGTGGAAGAGCGAGGGCGTCGACACCGTCTTCCTCGCCGGCAACAACGTCTCGGCGAAGCAGTTCGCGGAGTCGATCAAGAAGGGCATGCCCAAGGTGCAGCTCGTCACCGACACCGACACCGCGCTCGACCAGGCCAAGGGGGAGCAGGACTCCGGGGTCGAGCCCAACCCGTACGAGGGCTTGATCAGCGGCACGGGCATCACCCCGTCGCAGCGCTGGGCCAAGAAGAACGCGACGCTGCAGCACTGCGTCGACGTGTACGAGAAGGCGACCGGGACGACGGTGCCCGGCCCCGACGACCGGAAGACCACGAGCGACGGCAAGTCGATCAACACCGATCAAGCCGTCACCGACGCCTGCGGCGACCTCACGATGTTCAAGGAGATCGCCGAGAAGGTCGGTCCGAACCTGACCGCGAAGAACTGGCAGAAGACGGTCGACTCGTTCGGCACGATCGACCTGCCGCCGAACCAGTTCGCGTCGCTGTGCAAGGGCAAGTACGGAGCGCAAGACGACTTCCAGCTGGTCGCGTACGACTCGAGCATCGGCAAGTCGGGTGACTGGAAGTCGCTGACGCCGATCAAGGACGTCCCGACCAAGGTGTGCGCCAAGACCGGCTCGTAAGCAGGTCGCCACCACCGAACGCGTGCGACGCGCCCGGGTCACCGACCGGGCGCGTCGTCGCGTCAGCGGGCGAGCGGGTTGGGCGTCGGGTCGGCGACCTTGTGCAGCAGGTGCCGATCGGTGTGGTGGAAGGACTCGTCGCGGCCCAGCACCAGCAACGTCGTGTCCTCCTCGTAGGCCCAGGTTCCGTCGGCCTTGACCGCGATGGGCTGCAGCTCGTACCGCTCGACGTAGGCGTCGGCCTCGGTTCCCTCGACCACCGGGTGGACGTCGGCGCCGGCCTCGCCCTCCCAGATCCCGGCCAAGCCGGTGAGCGGTCCGAGTTTCGCCAGGGTGTGCGGATCGAGCTCGGGTTCGGTGAAGACGTCCTCGGTCACGGGCGGGAGACTTCGCGCATGCGGTGCACGCGTCAGGCGCCGGCGTTGCTGCGCTGGATGGCGCGGTCGTCGGTGCCCAGGTACGAGGCCACGACGCGCGGGTCCTCGCGCACCGCGGCCGGAAGGCCCTCGGCGATGACGCGTCCGGCTTCGAGGCAATAGACGCGGTCGCTGATCGAGAGGATCAGCGGGAGGTCGTGCTCGACGACGACGAGCGTGGCGTCGAGCTCCTGCTTCACGCGCAGGATGAGCGGGCCGAAGGCCTCCGCCTCGCGTTGCGCGACGCCCGCGGTGGGCTCGTCGAGGCAGATCACGCGCGGCGCCACCGCGAGCACCGTCGCCAGCTCGACGATGCGTCGCGTGCCGGTCGACAGCTCGGCGACGTATCGATCGGCGTAGCGACCGAGACCCAGGAAGTCGATGAGCTCGCGGGCCTCGCTGTACTTGCGGCGTTCGGGCTTGATCGACGGAACCCAGAGCAGCGAGCCCCAGAACGACGTCGGATCACGCGACTCGAGCGCGAGCTGCACGGTGTCGCGCACGGTGAGCTCGGGATACAGGCGCGCCGCCTGGAACGTACGGCCGAGGCCCCGGCGGGCGCGCTGGTGCGCGCTCGCCCGGCTCACGTCGCGCCCGAGCAGCTGCACCCTGCCCTTCGCGGGCACGTAGCCGCCGATGGCGTTGAGCAACGTCGACTTGCCCGCGCCGTTGTTGCCGATGAGGCCGATGACCTCCCCGGGCATGGCCCGGAACTCGACGCCGTCGACTGCGGTGAGACCGCCGAAGCGCACGGTGAGGTGGTCGGCGAGCAGCACCGAGCCGTCGGCGTTCACCGTCGCCGCTTCGATC
>DASUAS010000219.1:0-6528 GCA_035763625.1 Acidimicrobiia bacterium | reverse complement strand
GCGTGCGCCACCGTGCGGTCCCGGCGCCGCCCGTCCACCGACTGCTCCCGTTCCACGGCCTTCTCCACCACGACCTGCGTCCCGGCGAACGCTGCCACCTGTGCGAGGTGCGTCACGCAGAGGACCTGGTGCCGGGAGCCGAGCGCCTGCAGGAGACGGCCGACCGCGGCCCCGGCTTCCCCACCGATCCCGGCGTCGACCTCGTCGAACACCAGCGTCGGTGGCGCCTCCGAGAGCACGACGCGCGCCGCCAGCATCGCACGGGAGAGCTCGCCCCCGGACGCGGCCCGGGCGAGGGGCCGGGCCCGCTCCCCCGGGTTGGCGGCGAGGAGGTACGTGACCTGGTCGTGGCCGTCGTCGGTGGGCGGCCCCACCTCGACGTCGATCTCGACGGTGGCGTGGGGCATGGCCAGCTCGCGGAGATGGCCGCTGACCGCGGTGCCGAGAGGGCCGGCGGCGGCGCGCCGGGCGGCCGACAGCTCTGCCGCCGCCGAGGCCGCGTCCCGCTCGCGGGCGCCGCGCCGGTGCTCGAGCTCGGCGGCACGCTCCTCGTAGCGCTCGAGCTCGTCGAGGCGGGCGGCCGCCTCGACGCCGTAGGCGATCACGTCGGCCAGCGTGGACCCGTACTTGCGGCCGAGCTCGTGGAGCTGGTGGCGGCGGGCCCGCACCGCGTCCACGCGGGCGGGGTCGTCGTCGACGCGCTCCACCTCACGGCGCAACTCCTGCTCGAGGTCGGCGAGCTCGCCCTGCGCGCCGCGCAAGCGGTCTGCCAGCTCGGCGAACGGAGCGCGACCGTCGAGCGCGGCCAGCGCGGTGCCCACCGCGTCGAGGCCGGGTCCCTCGAGCGCCTCGTAGGCGCGCGCGAGCGCCTCGCGGTGCGCGACCGCGTCGGCGAGCAACGCCTCCTCCGCTTCGAGCGCGACGTCCTCGGCGGCGTCGTCGAGGGCCGCGGCGGTGATCTCCTCGACCTGGTAGCGGAGAAGATCGATCTCGCGGGCGCGGGCCCGAGCGTCGCCCCCGAGGCCGGCGAGCTCGGCGTCGAGGTCGCGCACGGCCGCGCGCGCGTCGCGGTAGCGCGCCTGCGCGTCGAGGGCGGGCGGACCCGCGTAGCGGTCGAGCGCGCCGCGCTGGATCGCCGGGTCGAGCAGCGACTGGTGGGCGTGCTGCCCGTGCAGGTCGACCAGCGCGCGGCCGGCCTCGGCCAGCTCGCCGACGGTCGCCAGGCGACCATCGAGGTACGCGCGGCTGCGGCCGTCGCGCGGCACCACGCGCGCGAGCACGGTCTCGTGTCCGGTCTCGGAGTCGACGAAGCGGCCCTCGACGCGCGCCTCGCGGGCGCCGTCGCGCACGAGGCCGGCGTCGGCCCGGCCGCCGACGAGCAGCTCGACCGCCTCGACGAGCAGGGTCTTCCCTGCGCCGGTCTCGCCGGTGATCGCGGTGAGTCCGGGCCCGAGCACCAGATCGAGGTCGGCGACGATCCCGAGGTCGACGACGTGCAGCTCGACGAGCATCTCGGCTAGCGGTCCGCGAGGCCGAACTTGGCCTTCAGGATCTGGTGGAAGTCGCGGGGACCGAACGTGACGATGCGCGCCGGGCGGTCGCCCCCGCGACACGACACCGTGTCGCCGGCGGCGAGCTCACCCAGCTCCCGCCCGTCGGCGGTGAGCACGACGCTGTGGTCGTCGCACACGGTGAAGCGCAGGGTCTCTTCGGGCGCGAGCACCAGCGACCGGTCGAAGAGCATGTGCGGCGACACCGGGGTGAGGAGCACGCACCGGTGACGGGGCGAGACGATGGGACCGCGGGCCGAGAACGAGTACGCGGTGGACCCCGTCGGCGTCGCGACGATGACCCCGTCGGCCGCGTAGGTGGTGAAGAAGGTGCCGTTGATGTCGACCTCGAGCCGGGCCAGGCGCCCGGTGTGGACCTTCTCGACCACGGCTTCGTTCAGCGCGTACCAGCGGCCGTGCGCGGAGCTCGCCGACTCGACGGTCATCTCGAGCACCATCCGCTCGGCGACCTCGTAGTCACCGGCGAGCAACCGGTCGAGCGCCGATCCGAACTCGGCGGGCTCGACCTCGGTGAGGTAGCCCATCTGACCGACGTTCACGCCGAGGACGGGCACCCCCGCCTCGTAGGCGGCGTCGACGGAGCGGAGCATCGTCCCGTCGCCGCCGAGTGAGATCACGAGGTCGAGGTCGGTGGTGTCGAGGTCGGTGCCGCCCTCGGTCTGGGGACAGCGCACCTCGATCCCGTGGGCGCCGAGGCGTTCGGTGGCCTGGGCCACCAGCCGCGCCGCGGTGTCGCGGTCGGGATGCGGCACGAGGCCGACGGTGCGCAGGGTCACGACGCTCCCGTCATGACGCCACCGCGTCGTCGAGGCGGTCGTCGGCGAGAGCGGGACCGTGCGCGTCGCAGTGCACGAGGAACTCGACGTTGCCGTCGGCGCCGCGCAGGGGCGACACCATGACGTCGACCACGTGGAGACCCGCGCCGCGGAGGCCGTCGCGCGCCTCGTGGAGGACGGCGCGGTGGACGGCAGGGTCGCGCACCACTCCGCCCTTGCCGATGCGGGCCCGGCCGGCCTCGAACTGGGGCTTCACCAGCAGGACCAGGTCGCCGTCGGGGCGGGTGCAGCGGGCGAGCGCGGGTGCCACCGTCACGAGCGAGATGAAGGAGAGGTCGGCGACGGTGAGGTCGACCGGGCCACCGAGGTCGTCGGGCTGGAGGTGGCGGACGTTGGTGCGCTCGCGCACGGTCACCCGCGGGTCGTCGCGCAGCGACCACGCGAGCTGGCCCCGGCCGACGTCGACCGCGTCGACGTGCACGACCCCCGCCTGGAGGAGGCAGTCGGTGAAGCCGCCGGTCGATGCGCCGGCGTCGAGGGCGCGCCGACCCCGGGGGTCGACGGCGAAGCGCTCGAGCGCGGCGGCCAGCTTCTCGCCGCCGCGAGACACGAACCGCGGGGGGTCGCCCGCCACCTGGATGGCTTCGTCGGGCGCGACCAGGCGCGTGGGCGCGGGTGCGGGGCTCCCGCCGACGCGGACGCGTCCGGCGGCGATCGCCTCCACCGCCTGGCGGCGGCTCCCGAGCAACCCCCGGCGCACGAGCTCGGCGTCGAGTCGCCGGCGCACAGTCACCGGAGCAGAGTACGCGTCCTCCTTTCCACCGTCGCTCACTTCCGTTCGCTCCGTCCCCGCGGCCGAGGACCGGCAGAGCCGGATCCTCGGCCGGGCGAGGCGAGTCGGTCGTCGCGGCTCGTCGCCGTCGCTCACTTCCGTTCGCTCCGTCCCCGCGGCCGAGGACCGGCAGAGCCGGATCCCGGCCGAGGACCGGCAGAGAGCCGGACACCCGACGGGCCGTCAGGGCAGGGGTCAGGCCTGGTGCAGCGCCGTGACCAGCGTGGGTGCGAGGGCACCGAGGTCGGCGGCGACGAACGGCGGCGCCGGATCCGGGATCGCCTCCCCGCCCGGTGGCGCCACCGCCGCGGTCACGCCCGACAGCACCAGGGCGAACGGCCATCCGAGTGCCGCCGCGAGCGCACCGTCGGTCGACGGCCGGTCCCCCACGACGACGCCCGCGTCGCCGAAGCGCTCGCGGATGATGCCCACCGTCGGCGCCTCCGGCTTCCCCGCGACCTCGGGCGACGCGCCCGCGGCGGTCGCCACCGCGGCGACGATCGAGCCGGCGCCGGGGATCAGGCCGCCCGGAACCGGATAGGTCGCGTCGAGGTTGGTGGCGACGAAGCGCGCCCCTTCTCGCACCGCATGCGACGCCCGAGCGAGGCCGTCGAAGTCGAAGTCGAGGTGGAAGCCGACGACCACCGCGTCGGCGGGGCCGTCGTCGACCGCCTCCAGGCCCACGTCGGCGAGAGCCTCGCGCACGCCGGGCCCGGCGCACACGAGCACCCGGGCGCCGGGCGCGAGCGAGTGGTGCAGCAACCACGCCGCCGACATCGCGCTGGTGACGACGTCGTCGGGCGCCGAGGGGATGCCCATGCGCCCGAGCTTGGCGACGACGTCGCCGACCGGCGAGCTCGAGTTGTTCGACACGAACGCCACCCGCAGCCCGGCATCGCGGAGCGCGGCGATGCCGGCGGCCGCGGGCGCGATGGCGTCGTCGCCGCGCCAGACCACGCCGTCGAGATCGCACGCCACCACCGGCGTGCCGGTCGGCGGGGTCACCGGCTGGTGACGGGCGGGGTCACGCGTCGTCGGCGACGCGTTCGAGCGCGGCGCGGTAGTCGGCCTGGTCGGGTCGCATCGCGACCGCGAGCTTGAGGTGCCGGCGGGCGCCGAGCCGGTCGCCGCGGCGCAGCAGGCACAGGCCGAGACCGAAGTGCGCGTAGTCGTTCACCGGCTCGATCTCGACCGCCCGCTCGAACTCCTCACCGGCCTGGGTGAAGCGTCCGCTCCGGTAGTACGCGCGCGCGAGCGTCTCGCGCACGGAGGCCTGGTCGGGCTCGAGCTCGCGAGCCCGCTCGAGTGCGATCACCGCAGCGTGGGGGTTCTGCGACGCGAGCAGGCGATTGCCCTCCTGGAACGCGTCGTACGCGGACTGCATGGGATGCTCCTCTCGGGATCGGGGAACCCGGTGTGCGAGAATCCGGCCCATCCCCCATCACCGGCCGGTGCACCACCGGTCCCTGACTGAATCGCGACCGTGCCCCGATTTCTTCCCTTCCCCGGCATTCGCTACCGCGTGCCCGACATCAGCGTGGTGAGCGCTCCACCCTACGACGTGATCGAGCCCGAGGCGCGCGCTGCGCTCGAGGCGCGCGACCCCCACAACTCGGTGCGGCTCATCCTCCCCGACACCTACGCGGGAGCCGCGGCCGCGCTCGCCACCTGGCGCGACGAGGGCGTGTTGGTCACCGACCGCGAGCCGACGTTCTCGATCTACCGGATGGACTTCACCGGTGACGACGGCATCCCGCAACGCACGACCGGTGTGCTCGGCGCGCTCGCGCTCGACGACGACGGCAGCGGCGTCATGCCCCACGAGCGCACCCTGCCCAAGGCCAAGACCGATCGGCTCGAGCTCCTGCGCGCCACCCGCGCCAACCTCGATCCGATCTGGGGGCTGTCGCTCGCCGGCGGACTGTCGTCGTTGCTGCACCCGGGCGACGCCGAACCCGACGCCACCGCCACCGACGAGGACGGCTTCCACCACTCCCTGTGGCGGGTGGACGATCCCGAGCGCATCGACGCCATCGCCACCGCGGTCGGGGCGGAGCTCGTCGTCCTGGCCGATGGCCACCACCGCTTCGAGACCGCCAACAACTACCGACGCGAGCGCCGTGCCGCTGGGATCGACGACCCCGGTGCCGACGCGATCATGACCCTCATCGTCGAGCTCGCCCCCGACCAGCTGTGCGTGCGGGCCATCCACCGGCTGCTCTCCGGGGTCGGCACCTCCGGAGATGGAGGCGGCGACCTCCGCGCTGCACTCGACGGCCCGTTCTTCGTGCACGCGGCCGGTCCCAACGAGCCCCAGGCGGTCGCCGCGCTCGAAGTGGCGATGCGTGACGGTGGGAGCCTCGGTCTGGTCGATCGCGACGGGCTCGCGCTGCTCATGCCCACCGCGGAGCTCGAGGCCCGTGTCGCCGACCTCCCACCCGAGCTGCGTGACGTCGATTCGGCGCGCTTCGACGCCGGTGTCCTCCCCGCGGTGCCGGGGGCGACGCTCGCCTACCGCCACGACGCGCAGGCGGTCGCCGCCCAGGTCGCCAAGGGCGACGCCGACGCCGCGGTGCTGCTGCGACCGGTCAGCGTGGCGACCATCCGTGCCGCGGCCGCGGCCGATCTCCGCATGCCGGAGAAGACCACGTTCTTCGCGCCCAAGCCCCGCACGGGCATGGTGTTCCGCTCGCTCGACGGCTGTCCACGGCCGCGGTGAGCGGCGGGAGCCGGCTCTGCCCGTCCCGCCCGCCTGGAGCGGCGTGAGCGGAGCGAGCGACGGGGAGCAGGAGGCGCCTCGTTGACGTCTAGTTGACGTCCCAGGTGGCACCGGCGCCGATGATGGCCGCGAGGTCGCCCGGGCCCTGACGATCGAGCGCGGTGACCAGCTGACGCTGCACCTCCGCCTCGTAGGGCGGGCGGGAGACGTCGCGGAAGACCCCGATCGGTGTGGGCATGGTGGGCGCGTGCGACAGCCGCGACAGCGCGAACGCCAGCGCGGGATGGGAGCGGTGCTCGTCGTGCACGAGGAGCGCGTCCTCGCCGACGTCGGCGACCTCGACGATCTCGCACTCGCCGAACCCGTTCAGGATCACACCGCGCTCGTGGTCGGTTCCGAAGCGGATGGGCTCGCCGTCACGCAGCTCGATCAGCATGTCGGCACGCGCTTCCTTGGCGGTGATCCCCTCGAACGCGCCGTCGTTGAAGACGTTGCAGTTCTGGTACACCTCGATGAACGCGCTGCCCTCGTGCTCGTGGGCTCGCCGGAACGCCTCCATCATCCCCTTGCGATCCATGTCGTGGGTGCGGGCCACGAAGGTGGCCTCCGCCGCCAGCGCGACCGAGATGG
>DASUAS010000218.1:0-7466 GCA_035763625.1 Acidimicrobiia bacterium | reverse complement strand
AACCCCAATGGCAGCATCGACGACATCGCCGGCATCAGCAACGCGGCCGGCAACGTCGTCGGGTTGATGCCCCACCCCGAGCGCGCCTCGCACCCCTTGTTGGGCAGCACCGACGGGGTGGTCCTGCTGCAATCGCTCCTGGCGTCCGCAGAACGCGCCGCGGCTTGAGACGCGCCGCGGCTTGAGACGCGCCGCGGCGCCGTCACCGTGGCGCTATGACGCGCGGGAGATCCCGGCCTTCTTCAGCACGTCGGCGGAAACACCGAGCTCCCGCCACGCCGCGTACGAGATGCCCTTGCGCTGGGCGTACTTCGAGGCGGTCTTGACGAAGTCGGACTCGAGCGCCGACAGGTCGACCTTGGCGCCCATCCCCTCCAGCTCCTTCTGGAGGTCCATGCGCTCCTGCGCCAGTTGGAGCTGCTGGAGCGCCGACACCTTCCCGTAGGAGGAGTCGATGGCGGCGAGGCGCTTCTTGATGGAATCCGGCGTGCGCCGTCGCCCTCTCTTGGGGCGGTTCTGCTGGAGGGCTTCCAGGTAATTCTTGACCGCCCGGCCCTCGGATCGTCCTTCGGCGAGTGCCGCTTTGTGCTGCGCCGTCATCGTGCGCTTTTCGGTCTTGGCCATGGCAGTGCAACCCCTGATCTGTGGCTCCTGACGGTTCCTCATTTCTTTTCTACCATCCTCGGGCTATTCACCCAATACCTGGCCGTCAGTTCAGGGACAACTTTCGGAAAAGAGTCGCTTGACTAGTCTGCGGCCAGACCATGAGCGAACCTGTGGCGCGCGAACCCCGGGATCGGCAGCGCCTTCACCGAGAACTGGGCCTCACCGACGACGAGCTCGACGCCATCGTCGACCTGCTCGGACGAGCACCGACCGAGCTCGAGCTCGCGATGTACGCGGTGATGTGGTCGGAGCACTGCTCGTACAAGTCGTCGAAGCGCCACCTCGGGCGCTTCCCCACCGAGGCGCCATGGGTGCTGGTGGGTCCCGGCGAGGGGGCAGGCGTCATCGACGTGGGCGACGGCCTGGCGGTGGCGATCCGGATCGAGAGCCACAACCACCCCTCGGCGGTCGAGCCGTACCAGGGGGCGGCCACCGGTGTCGGCGGGATCATCCGTGACGTGTTCTCGATGGGTGCGCGCCCGATCGCGCTCATGGATCCACTGCGCTTCGGACCGCTCGACGACGCCCGTACGCGCTACCTGGTCGAGGGCGTGGTGGCCGGCATCAGCGGCTACGGGAACGCGGTGGGCGTCCCCACCGTCGGCGGCGAGGTCGTGTTCGACGACTGCTACCGCGAGAACCCGCTCGTCAACGTGCTCTGCCTCGGCGTGCTCCCGGTCGAGCGCCTCGTCCTCGCGAAGGCCGAGGGGGTCGGCAACGTCGCGGTGCTCCTGGGTTCCGCCACCGGCCGTGACGGCATCGGCGGTGCCAGCGTGCTGGCGTCGGCCGGTTTCGCCGAGGGCGACGACGCCAAGCGGCCGTCGGTGCAGGTGGGTGACCCGTACGAGGAGAAGCGCCTGATCGAGGCGTGCCTCGAACTGCTCGACGCCGGCCTCGCGGTCGGCGTGCAGGATCTCGGTGCCGCCGGCATCTCGTGTGCGGCGTCGGAGACCGCGGCGAAGACCGGCGCCGGGATGGACGTCGACCTGGCGCGGATGCCCAAGCGCGAGCCGGGCATGAACGGCGTCGAGGTGATGACGTCGGAGAGCCAGGAGCGCATGCTCGCGATCGTCACGCCGGAGCACCTCGACGCGGTGCTCGAGCTGTGCCGGCGGTGGGAGATCCGCGCGTCGGTCATCGGGCGCGTCACCGACACCGCGCGCTTCCGCGTCTACGACGGGCTCTTCGACGCAGTGGGTGTCCCGGGCGAGAACCCGCCCGTGCCGCGGGGCGACGAGCCGCCGGTCGTGTCGTCCGACGTGCCGCCCGTGGCCGACGTCCCCGTCGAGAGCCTCGGCGACGGTCCGGTCTACGACCGCCCCCGCGCCGCGCCCGCCGACCGTGCCGCGGTGCACGCCGACGATCCCGCCGTCGCGCTCGCCGCCCGCTTCCCCGTGGGCACCGACCTGTCCGACGAGCTGCTCGCGCTCCTCGCGCGGCCCACCATCGCCGACAAGTCGTGGGTGTACCGCCAGTACGACCACCAGCTCTTCCTCAACACGGTCGTGCAGCCGGGCGGCGACGCCGCGGTCCTGCGGTTGAAGGGCACGGCGCGCGGGCTCGCGCTCACCACCGACGGCAAGGCGCGCTTCTGCGCGCTCGACCCGTACACGGGCGCGCGTCTCGTGGTGATCGAAGCGGCGCGCAACCTCGCCTGCGTCGGCGCCACGCCGAAGGCGTTGGTGAACTGCCTCAACTTCGGCAATCCGGAGCACCCCGAGGTGATGTGGCAGTTCTCCGAGGTCGTCGACGGCATGGGCGACGCGTGCCGCGCCCTCGGCATCCCCGTCGTCGGCGGCAATGTCAGCTTCTACAACGAGTCGCGCGGGCGTGACATCGACCCCACCCCGGTCGTCGGAGTGGTCGGGCTGATCGACGAGCTCACGTCGGTGCCGCCCGGTCCGGAGCTGCACGACGGCGACGCGATCGTCGTCCTCGGTCACACCGAGGCCGAGCTCGGCGGGTCGGAGTGGGCGAGCGCGCACGACCTGCGCGGAGGCACGCCGCCCGCCGCCGATCTCGACGTCGCCGCCGCGCTGCACGACCACGTGCGCGAGCTCGTGGTCGCGCGAGACGTGCGCGGGGTGCACGACGTGTCCGACGGCGGGCTCGCGGTCGCGCTCGCCGAGATGGCCGTCGCCGGAGGGTGCGGGTTCGACGTCACGCTCGCCAGCGAGCTGGTGCCCGCGCTCGCGTGGTTCTCCGAGTCGGCGTCGCGTGTCGTCGTCGCCGTCGACCCCGCGTCGGCCGATGCCCTCGTCGAGCGGGCCCGGGCCGCCGGCGTCCCCGCCCTGCGCCTCGGCGTCGCCGGCGGTGACCGCCTCGTGGCCGCCGGTCCGTCGTCGACGGCCTTCGCCGTCTCCCTCGGCGACGCCACCCACGCCTGGCGCGACGCGCTCCCGAGCGCCCTCTCCGCCGACCCACGAACATCTCGGAGTTGACGTACGTATGTGGGGGTCGAGGGCGAGATGTTCGCAATCGGCGGGACGGAACACGGGTGACGGGGTCGGGGTTGCACCACGTGTGTGTGGGAGAATGACGTGGTGAACGACGCCTCGATCGGCCACGCCTGCGGCGTGTTCGGCGTGTACGCGCCGGGTCAGGAAGTCGCCCACCTCACCTACCTGGGGCTCTACGCCCTGCAGCACCGGGGTCAGGAGTCGGCCGGAATCGCGGTGAGCGACGGCCAGACCATCACCGTGTCGAAGGACATGGGTCTGGTCACCCAGGTGTTCGACGAACGCCGCATCGCGCCCCTCGACGGCCATCTCGCCATCGGCCACGTGCGCTACAGCACGACCGGGTCGAGCAGCTGGCGCAACGCGCAGCCCGTCTACCGCTCGGTGGGAGACGCCGGATTCGCGCTCGGGCACAACGGCAACCTCACCAACACGTTGGAGCTCGCCGAGCGGCTCGGCATGCTGCCCGGTCTCGCGCCCGCCGACTCCACGCCCGGGCTCGACTCCACCACCGACTCCGCGCTGGTCGCCGAGCTCATCGCCCACGAGTACGACACCAACGCGCGCTCCGACGGCCGCGACCTCGAGCAGGCGCTGCGGCACGTGCTCCCGCAGCTCGAGGGTGGTTTCTCGTTCGTGATGATGGACGAGGCGCACCTGATCGGGGTGCGCGATCCCCACGGCTTCTGGCCGTTGGTGCTCGGGCGGATCGAGGGCGGCTGGGTGCTCGCCAGCGAGACCGCCGCGCTCGACATCGTCGGCGCCCACTTCGTGCGCGAGGTCGAACCGGGCGAGATGATCGTCATCGACGCGTCGGGACTGCACGACGGCCAACGATTCGCCGAGGCCGATCCCAAGCTGTGCCTCTTCGAGTTCGTGTACTTCGCCCGGCCCGACACCAACCTCTACGGCAGGAGCGTGCACGCGGCGCGCCAGCGCATGGGTGAGGAGCTGGCGCGCCAGGCCTCGGTCGACGCCGACATGGTGATGCCGGTGCCGGAGTCGGGCATCCCCGCCGCGCAGGGCTACGCGCGCGCGTCGGGCATCCCCTACGGCGACGGCCTGGTGAAGAACCGCTACGTCGGTCGCACGTTCATCCAGCCGAACCAGAAGCAGCGCGGGCAGGGCGTGCGGCTCAAGCTCAACCCGCTGCCCGAGAACATCCGGGGCAAGAAGCTCGTCGTGGTCGACGACTCGATCGTGCGCGGCACCACCACGAAGCAGGTCGTGCAGATGCTGCGCGAAGCGGGTGCGGCCGAGGTGCACTTCCGGGTGTCGTCGCCTCCGTACAAGTGGCCCTGCTTCTACGGCATGGACACCGGCAGCCGGTCCGACCTCCTGGCGGCCGACATGTCGGTCGGTGAGATCCGCGACTACCTCGGGGTCGACTCGCTCGCGTACCTCGAGCTCGACCGGCTGACCGCCGCCACCGGGGCGTCGGCCGGCTCGTTCTGCACCGCGTGCCTCTCGGGCAACTACCCGGTGCCGGTGCCGCTCGGCGACGCGAAGCTCGCGCTCGAGCGCGGCGACACGACCGGAGACGCGGAGGACACGACCGAAGACGCGCAAGACGCGGCCGACGTCTCCTCCGTGCCTCGATGACCGGCTCCCCCGAATCGGGTGACGGCACCGACCCGCTCACCTACGCCGACGCGGGCGTCGACATCGCGGCCGGCGAGAAGGCGGTCGAGCTCATCAAGGCCCACGTGCGCTCGACGTTCCGGCCCGAGGTGGTCGGCGACATCGGCGGCTTCGGCGGCTTGTTCGCGTTCGACCCCCAGCGGTTCGAGCACCCGCTGCTGGTGTCGTCGACCGACGGCGTCGGCACCAAGTCGATGATCGCCCGCCTCACCGGTCGCTACGACACCATCGGCATCGACCTCGTCGCGATGTCGGTCGACGACATCGCGGTGCAGGGCGCGGAGCCGCTGTTCTTCCTCGACTACATCTCGATCGGCAAGCTCGTCCCCGAGATCGTCGACGACATCGTGGCTGGCGTCGCGCACGGGTGTGTCACGGCCGGGTGCGCGCTGCTCGGCGGCGAGATGTCAGAGCACCCCGACATCATGGAGCCCGGCGAGTTCGACCTCGTCGGCTTCGCGGTCGGTGTGGTGGAGCGCGACGGCGTGCTGCCGAGCCGCGTGACCCCCGGCGACGTGATCGTGGGCTTCGCCAGCCCCGGACTGCGATGCAACGGCTACGCGCTCGCGCGTCGTGCTCTCCTCGACCGGGCCGGGCGCCGGCTCGACGACGCGGCCTGGCCCGGTGCGCACCACACCCTGGGCGAGGAGCTCATCCGTCCCAGCGTCATCTACGCGCCCGCGATGCGGAAGCTGCGGGAGCGGGTCGGGGTGCACGCCTTCGCCCACGTCACCGGCGGCGGTCTGCCCGACAACGTCGCCCGCATCCTGCCGTCGCACTGCGACGCGGTGATCAGTCGGGGCGAATGGGACGAGCCTCGCATCTTTTCCGAGATCCAAGCGGCGGGCGACGTCGCCGACGACGAGATGGAGCACGTGTTCAACCTAGGGTTGGGCATGGTTGCCGTCGTCTCGCGGGATGACCGCTTCGCCACGCTGGACGCCGTACGTGCTGCGGGACAGGAAGCGTGGATCGTCGGAGAGGTGTCAGAAGGCCGCGGTCGGGTAAGTATCACCCGCAAGTGATCGGGGGGAGCAGGGCAACCCGGCCGAATGTGCACGGACGCTGCTACTCTGGGCATACGGGAACGATCCCCCGAGCCCCCCGGTGAGGATCCGAACGACTGCGAGGACCCATGGCCCAGAACTCTGCTCCCGAGCCGGAACAGCTGCTCACCCCTTCTGAAGTCGCCGCGATGTTCCGGGTGAACCCCAAGACGGTCACCCGCTGGGCACGCGCCGGCAAGATCTCCGCCATCCGCACCCTCGGCGGCCACCGCCGCTTCAAGGCGTCGGAGATCCGCAAGTTCCTCGAGCAGGTCGACGAGGCCACCGAGCTCTGACGCTGCTCTCCACCGTCGCTCGCTGCCGCTCGCTCCGTCCCCGCGGCGAGTGACGGGCAGAGCCCGACCGCGCGCCGGGCGTGCGGGCCCCGTGAGTCGTGGTGCGCTCGCTGGCGCGTGGTCCTCGCGTTCCGGGGTGTCGACGCGGGGGTAACCACCGAATGGTGGACGACCTGCCGCGCCTGCACGCGCTCCGTCAGTACGCCCTGCTCGCCGACGGTGAGCGGGGCGGGATCGTCGGTCCCGACGGGGCAGTGGTGTGGCTGTGCTTCCCGCGCTGGCACGACGACGCGATCTTCGGCGCGCTGGTGGGCGCGTCCGGTTCCTACACGGTCACGCCGCAGGACCGCTTCGTGTGGGGCGGGTACTACGAGGAGGGCACGCTGATCTGGCGCAGCCGTTGGGTGACGAACCACGGCGTGATCGAGTGCCGCGAGGCACTCGCCGCCCCCGCCTCCGCCGACCGCGCCGTGCTCCTGCGTCGGGTCGTCGTGCGCGAGGGCCGCGGCGCGGTGCGCGTGCGCCTCGAACCGGCCACGAACTTCGGACGCCACCACCTTCGCCACCTCGACCAGCGCGACGGCGTGTGGACCGGGATCGCCGGCGACGTCCACGTGCGCTGGAGCGGTGCGGGCGACGTGGAGGTCGAGCGGTCGCGGCGCGCGTCGGCGCTGACGACCCGGCTCGCCCTGCGTGAGGGCCAACACCACGACTTCGTGCTCGAGCTCTCGTGCGATGCCCCGTCCGATCCCCCACCCGTCGCCGAGCGGGAATGGGAGCGCACCGAGCAGTTCTGGGCCCACGAGGTGCCGCCGTTGGAGCACGTCGAACCAGCGCGCGACGTCCGCCACGCGGTCGTGGTCCTCCGTGGCCTCACCAGCAGCAGCGGCGGCACGGTGGCGGCGGCGACGACGTCGTTGCCCGAACGCGCGGAGGCGGGCCGCAACTACGACTACCGCTACGTCTGGATCCGCGACCTGTGCCTCACCGGCTTGGCGTACGACGCCGCGGGACTCGCGACCCCACTCGAGCGCGCCGTCGCCTTCGTGCAGGCGCGCCTCCTCGCCGACGGCCCGGCGACGCCGCCGGCGTCGACCGTCGAGGGTGCGCCGGTGCCGGGGCAACGGTCGCTCTCGTTACCGGGGTACCCGGGCGGCCAGGACTTCGTGGGCAACCACGTCAACGAGCAGTTCCAGCTCGACGCGTTCGGTCAGTCGCTGCTGCTGTTCGCGGCCGCGGCGCGCCGCGACCGCCTCGACCCCGACGGTTGGCGCGCGGTCGACGTCGCCGTCGACACCATCAAGCGGCGCGGCGACGAACCCGACTCGGGGATCTGGGAGCTCAGCCCGGCGCGCTGG
>DASUAS010000217.1:0-3752 GCA_035763625.1 Acidimicrobiia bacterium | reverse complement strand
AAGATCCTCGACCTCGAGGCCGAGGTCGAGCGGCTCCGCCAGCGCATCGCCGCCCTCGACGCCGCGCTCGACGCCGCCCACGAGGCCCGGGAGGCCGCCGTCCGCGACGTCCACCGCAGCTACCGCCGGGACCTGGTGCCGGTGAGCCGGGCGGTGGCCCGCATCCCTCGCCGCTGACGCCCGGAGCATCAGGCCGAACAGCTCTCGCGCCGAGGGACAGTCCACGAACTTCCGCCGGGCAGAGGCGGCGAAACCGGAAGGCTCTGGACATGACCCCCACTCGTGTCGCTCCTCGCGCGCTCGCGGGCGCGGCGGCGATCGCACTGTCGTTCGGCGGCGCCGTCGGTGCGTTCCGCCGTCCCCGCCCGCGCCGACACCATCACGGTCACGAACACCGCCGACGACGGCTCGGCCACGTCGCTGCGCGGCGTGCTCGAGAACGTGACCGACGGCGACGACGTCGTGCTCACCGCGGGTGCCACCTACCAGCTCACGATCTGCGAGGAGCCGGCGCCGGTCGAGCCGCGTGCGCTCGAGGGCACCCCGGGCGACGTCGAGATCGACGGTGCGGTCACCATCGTCGGCAACGGCGCCACCATCGAGCAGACGTGTGACGACCGCGTGCTGTTCACGGAGCACGAGGTCACGCTGCAGGACGTCACCGTCACCGGCGGCGACGTCGAGGGTCCGGCGGCGGGCTGTTCGAGGACTCCGAGAACCCGGTCACGCTCACCGGCGTGACCATCACCGGCAACACCGCCACCGGCGGCGGTGGCGAGGTGGTGGCGCCCGCGCCGACCGCGGTCGTCACGCCGAGGTTCACCGGCTGACGCCGGGCGAGCGAGATCCGGGTTCCCGCTCGGAGGTCGGAACCGCGCTCGGGATCGAACGCGCGGTGTCGGGCTTGTGCTAGACACCACCGGTTCACACCAGGAGGGCCCCGCAATGGAAGAGCACATCCCGCCTCGAAATCGCGCCGAGCGCCGCGCCGACGCCCGTCGGCGGCGGAGCCGAGCCGCCACCGCGATCACCGCGTCGAAGGTCGGCGCGCTCGTGGCCACCACGGCGGCGGCCGCGTTCGTCGCCGGGTCCGCGCCCGCCGGCGCCAATGCGCCCATCCTGGTGACGAACACGAACGACACCGGAGCCGGCAGCCTCCGCCAGGCGGTGACCGACTCCCAGGACGGCTCGCACCCCGGTGCCGACACGATCACCTTCGCGCCGGGTGTCACCGGCACGATCACGCTCGCCACGGGCCAGCTCGACACGATCACCGAGCCGCTCACGATCACCGGTCCCGGGGCGTCGGCGCTCACCGTCACCGGCACCGGCACCGACCGGATCTTCGACCTCGACACCGGCGGTGGCGCCTCCTTCGATGCCACCATCTCCGGCCTCACGCTCACCCACGACGGTGGAACCGTCGACGGCGACGGTGGCGCGGTCTACAACGGCGGCGCGCACCTCACCCTCGCCGACGACGTCGTCACCGCCAACCACGCATCCGGCGCGGGAGGGGGCGTGGCGTCGCGCGTAGACGCCAACATGGTGGTGCTGCAGAACACCAACCTCTCGAACAACACCGCCGACGGGAGCTCGTCCGACGCCGGCGGCGGCATCTACGTCGGCGGTCAGCGCGCCGAGCTCGACGTGATGAGCTCCACCGTCACCGGCAACACCGCCACCAACGACTGGGCCGGCGGCCTCTACTTCTACAGCGGCAACGGCATCGTCCAGATCGTCGACTCGACCATCTCCGACAACACCGCCGCCGACGGTGGCGGCGGTGGCTGGCTCGGTGGCGAGCACGCGCAGACGACCATCCGCTCGTCCACCATCTCGGGCAACCACGCCAACAGCAGCGACGGCGGTGGCCTGGGTCTGTACACCGACGGGGTCACGATCTCCGACACCGTGGTCACGGGCAACCAGTCCGAGAGCCGCGGTGGCGGCCTCTACATGGAGCACAACGACATCGGCGTCACGATCGAGAACTCGGTCGTGTCCGGGAACGAGTCGACCGACAGCGCCGGCGGTGGCATCTCGCTCTACGGCGTCAACGCGCCGGTGACGATCACCAACACCACGATCTCCGGCAACACCGCGGCTGACGGCGGTGGCGGGGTCTACACCGAGTCCGACGGCGACGGCACCGCGCCGATCAGCATCTACAGCTCCACCATCTCCGGGAACCAGGCGCGCGACGGCTGGGGTGGCGGCCTCTACACCGGGTTCCAGGAGTCGCCGGTCTCGATCTACAACTCCACGATCTCGGGCAACACCGCGTCGGTGGAGGGCGGTGGGGTGAGCTTCGTGGGGTACTACGGGCTGACCCTCGTGCAGACCACCATCACCGACAACACCGCCACGACGTACGGCGGGCTCTACCTCCCCGGGTCGGAGCAGCTCGCGCAGGCGCAGTCGCGCCACCAGGCGAAGCACGCAGCGGTCGACGCGCAAGCCGGCACCCGGCCGGGGCACCGGAACGAGGCCCAGGGCGACGCCCACGGCAGCGCGGTCACCCGATCTGCTGTCAGCGGTGAGACCACGTCCACCGGCACCATCATCGCCGGCAACCAGGGCACCGACATCGGTCCCGGTTCCACCGTGCACTCCGACCACTCGCTGATCGGCACCGTCGCCGCGGGTACCACCATCGACGACGTCGGCGGGACGCTCCTCGGTGTCAACCCGATGCTCGGGCCGCTCACCAACAACGGTGGACCGACGGAGACGCACGCGCTGCTCGCCGGCAGCCCGGCGATCAACACGAGCACCAACCCGGTCGCGTCGTTCACCGGCAACGCCTACGACCAGCGTGGCCCCGGGTTCGCGCGCGTCGTCGACGGGGTCGCCGACATCGGTGCGTTCGAGGTGCAGGCGCCGCCCGCCCCGGGTCCCGAGTCCGTCCTGATCACGCCGAAGTTCACCGGGTGATCTCCGGCCGGGTCGCTCGCGACCGGCTGGCGTAGACAGGGAGCGGGGTGCGTCTCTCCTCGCCGTTCGTCCGGATCCCGCTGGTCGTGGATGCCACGCGCATCGCGGTCGAGGTCGACGCGTTGCCGGACCGCGTCTGGCGTCCCCATCCCGAAGGGGCACCGGGCAACAGCGCGGTGCCGCTGGTGGCGCGCGACGGTGACCCGGACGACGACCGCGCCTTCGGGATGATGCGGTCGACGCCGCACCTCGAGCGCCTTCCCTACACGCGGCGGGTGCTCGCCGCCCTCGACTCGGTGATCGGCCGCTCCCGACTCATGCGGATCGAGGAGGAGGGCGAGCTCGGCGCGCACGTCGACACCAACTACTACTGGCGTGATCACCTCCGGGTCCACGTGCCCGTGCACACGTCGCCCGCCGTCCGCTTCACCTGCGAAGGCGAGAGCGTCCACATGGGCCCGGGCGAGGTGTGGGTCTTCGACACCTGGCGGCCCCACTCGGTGATCAACCCCGCCGACGCGGCGCGGGTGCACCTGGTCGTCGACACCGTCGGCGGTGTCCCGCTCTGGAACCTCATCGACGCACCCGAGCGCGAGCCGGTCGCGGTCGCGGTCGACGGCCCCGAGCCGACCATCCCGACCGAGACCGTCAACCGTCCGTGGGTGATGTCGCCGTGGGAGCTCGAGCACGCGCTGACCGCGATCGCGGACGAGCTGATGGCGACCGAACCCGAGCTCGGGCGCCGGCTCCGATCGGTGACCGTCGACCACACGAGGGCGTGGCGCAACCTCTGGGCGCGCTACGGCGACGCGCCC
>DASUAS010000216.1:0-2984 GCA_035763625.1 Acidimicrobiia bacterium | reverse complement strand
CACGGCGCCCTGGCCGAGCGGGCCCTGGTCCCGGTCGTGCCGTCGATGGAGGAGTGGCCCTACGTGCTGCGCATCGTCTCCGACGTGCTCAGCTCCAACGGGTCCACCTCGATGGCGTCGGTGTGCGGTTCCACGCTCTCGATGCTCGACGGCGGCGTGCCGCTGAAGGCGTCGGTGGCCGGCATCGCCATGGGTCTCGTGTACGCCGAGGGCAAGTACACGACCCTCACCGACATCCTCGGCACCGAGGACGCGTTCGGCGACATGGACTTCAAGGTCGCCGGCACGCGCGACTTCGTCACCGCGCTGCAGCTCGACACCAAGATCGACGGGCTCCCCGCCGACGTGCTCCGCCAGGCGTTGCTCCAGGCGCGCGACGCCCGCCTGAAGATCCTCGACGTGATGGAGGGCGCGATCGCCGCTCCGCGTGACGACGTCAAGCCCAGCGCGCCGAAGATCGTCAGCTTCGAGATCCCGATGGACAAGATCGGCGAGGTGATCGGGCCCAAGGGCAAGGTCATCAACACCATCACGCAGGAGACCGGCGCCGACGTGTCGGTGAGCGACGACGGCGTGGTCGGCACCGTGAGCATCGGTTCCACCGACGGCAGCGCGGTCGAAGAGGCCCGCCGTCGCATCGAGCTGATCCTCGACCCGCCCACCGCCGAGCTCGGCGCCGAGTACACCGGCAAGGTCGTGAACGTCACCAAGTTCGGTGCGTTCGTCAACATCCTCCCCGGTCGCGACGGCCTGCTCCACATCTCCAAGCTCGGGCGCGGCAAGCGCATCGACCGGGTGGAAGACGTCCTCAACCTCGGCGACGAGGTCACCGTCCGGGTCGACGACATCGACAACTCCGGCAAGCTCTCGCTCTCTCTGGCCGGCGAGGACGCGCCGGACGGAGACGGGGCGGAGACGACCCGTGGCGCGGCTGCCGCTTCCGGGAACGGCGGAGGTCGTGCGCCTCGTGCCGACTCCCCCCGCGACGACGGGGGCGATGCGGGAGGAGACAAGGTGGAGGTGGCGTCGTTCGACGACGCGTGGGACTCCCAGGCCCGCGAGGAGTTCGGCGACCTCGGCCCGGCCGAGGCCGGACGTTCGGGCGGCGACCGCGGTGAGCGCCGCAGCGGTGGTGGTGGGGGTGGCGGTCGTCGACGCCGGCGCTAGCCACACGCCATGACTCGTGGACCGGTCGAAGACGCGGCCTCGTCGGGAGACGAGATGCGCCGCACGCGGCTCGACTCCGGGTTGCGCATCGTCACCGAGCACCTCCCGGGGCTCCGCTCCGCCGCGGTCGGGTTCTGGGTGGGCACGGGATCGCGCGACGAACCCGAACCGGTCGCGGGGAGCAGCCACTTCCTCGAGCACCTGCTGTTCAAGGGCAGCGCGACGCGCCACGCGCAGGAGATCGCGGAAGCGGTGGAGTCGTGCGGCGGCGACATGAACGCGTTCACCGGTCAGGAGCTCACCGCGTACTACGTGCGCGTGCCCGACCGCTACCTCGATCTCGCGCTCGACATCCTCTCCGACATCGTGTGGTCACCGGCGTTGCGCCCCGACGAGGTCGAGTCGGAACGTCAGGTGATCCTCGAGGAGATCCGGATGCGCGACGACACGCCCGACGACCTCGTCCACGACGTGTTCGCGTCCGCGCTGTTCCCCGGTCACCCGCTGGGCCGGGAGATCTCCGGCTCTCAGGACTCGATCAGCGCGGTGACGCGCGACGAGATCGCCGAGTACCACGGCGCTCACTACGTGCCCTCGAACGTGGTGGTGGCCGTGGCGGGCAACGTCGATCACGACGACGTGGTGGCGCGGCTGAGCGCGATGCTGCCGACCACCGGCGGCGCGCGGCCGGCGCGCGTCAACGGTGCCGACCGGGGCACGCCCGACGAGTTCGCGAGCGTCGATCGTCCGCTCGAGCAGTCGCACGTCGTGCTCGGAGCCCGCGCCCTGCGCCGCGACGACCCCGACCGCTTCGCGCTGTCGGTCGTCGACCAGGTGCTCGGCGGCGGGATGAGCTCACGGCTCTTCCAGGAGGTGCGCGAGAAGCGCGGGCTCGCCTACTCGGTGTTCTCGTACCGCAGCGCGTTCGAGGAGACCGGTTCGCTGGCCGTGTACTGCGCGACCGCGCCCCAGCGCGTCGACGAGACGCTCGACGTCGTGCGCGCCGAGCTCGACCGGCTCGTCGCCGACGGTGGTGTGTCCGAGCGCGAGCTCGCGGGGGCGAAGGGCCACCTCACCGGCTCGCTCGCGCTGTCGCTGGAGAGCTCGTCGAGCCGCATGAACCGCATGGGCCGTGCCGAGCTGACGATGGGGGAGGTCCCGTCGCTCGACTGGGTGGTCGAGCAGGTCGACGCGGTCACCGACGACGACGTCGCCCGGGTCATCGACCGCGTCCTCGGCGGCGGGGAACGCACGCTCGCGCTGGTGGGTCCTCCCGATACGCTCCCTTGAATGGGGAGGCCATCGACGATCGGGGCGGCATGATCCGAGTGGGTGTGTTCGGCGCCGCCGGACGCATGGGTGCGACGGTGTGCCGCGCGGTGCTGGCCGACCCCGAGCTCGAGCTCGTCGCCGCCGTCGATCCGATGCACGGCGGCGTCGACCTGCGTCAGTGCGGCATCGACGCGAGCCTGCAGATGGCACGCCACGCGGGCGCGCTGGCCGACGCCGGCGCCGAGGTGGCGGTCGACTTCACCGTCGTCGACGCGGCCCGCGGGAACGTGAGGTGGTGCGCCGACAACGGGGTGCACGCGGTCGTCGGCACCACCGGGTTCTCACCCGCCGACATCGACGAGTTCCGCGCCCGCTTCGACGCGTCGTCGGCGAACGCGGTGATCGCACCGAACTTCGCCATCGGCGCGGTCCTGATGGTGCGCTTCGCGGAGCTGGCGGCGCCGTGGTTCGAGACCGCCGAGGTGATCGAGCTGCACCACGACCAGAAGATCGACGCGCCGTCGGGTACCGCGCTCCACACCGTG
>DASUAS010000215.1:0-6510 GCA_035763625.1 Acidimicrobiia bacterium | reverse complement strand
TCGCCGACGGCCACGACCCGTGCGGTGAGCTCTTCGAGCTGTGCTCGCAGGCTCGACAGCTCGGCGAAGTCGGACGACGCAGCCACGGGCCCAGCCTACGATGACCGCACCGTGCTCTCCCGACTCGACCTCCGCGGCTCGGCCGATCTCGGCGGCGCGCTGTCGCGTCCCGAGGAAGGGATCGACGCGACCGACGACGGCGCGCTGGAGTCCGTGCGCGCCATCATCGCCGCGGTTCGCGCCCGCGGCGACGACGCGGTGCGCGAGCTCACCGAGCGCTTCGACGGATGCGTGTTCGACACCGACTCGTCCGGTCTGCGTGTCCCCGTCGACGAGGTGCGGGCCGCGCTCGACACCGCCGCGCCGGAGCTGCGCGCCGCACTCGAGCTCGCGGCGCAGCGCATCCGTGAGTACCACGCCGCGCAGCTCGGCGGCCCGGAACCGGTGGTGGAGCGAGACGGCGTCACCCTGCGGGAGATCACCGTGCCCGTGGACCGCGCCGGCCTGTACGTGCCCGGCGGACGGGCGGCCTACCCGTCGACGGTCCTCATGACCGCGATCCCGGCTGCGCTCGCGGGTGTCACCGAGCGGGTGCTCTGCGTCCCGCCCGCGGCCGACGGCACCGTGCCCGCGTCGACGCTCGCCGCCGCGGCGCTCGCGGGCGTGACCGAGGTGTACCGGATCGGCGGCGCGCAGGCGATCGCGGCGATGGCCTACGGCACCGACACCATCCGCCCGGTCGACGTGATCGTGGGCCCCGGCAACCGCTACGTGGCGTTGGCCAAGCGCGAGGTCGCGGGCACGGTCGGCATCGACTCGTTCGCCGGGCCCTCCGAGGTCGTGGTCGTCGCCGACGGCAGCGTCCCCGCGGTGTTCGCGGCCGCCGACCTCCTCGCCCAGGCCGAGCACGGCCCCGATGGCGCTGCCGTCCTGGTCACGTGGGATCCGGAGGTCGCCGACGCCACCGACGCCGCGATCGACGAGCTCCTCGTCGACGCCCCCCGCCAGCAGGAGATCACCGCGACCCTGACCCGGGGCGGCCGCATCGTGCTGGTCGACGACCGCCTCGCCGCCCTCGACGCGGTCAACGCGATCGCGCCCGAGCACCTCGAGCTGCTCACCGCCGATCCCGGCGCGCTCGTCCCGTTGGTGCGCAACGCGGGCGCGGTGTTCGTCGGTCCGTGGGCACCAGCCGCGTTGGGCGACTACCTCGCGGGGGTCAACCACGTGCTCCCGACCGCGCGCACTGCCCGCTTCGCGAGCGCGCTCCGCGTCGACACCTTCCGCAAGCACGTCCACGTGGTGGAGGCCACGGAGGCGGGGCTCATCGCCCTCGCACCGCACGTGCGCGTCCTCGCCGCGGCCGAAGGGCTCGACGCCCACGCGCGCTCGATCGACGTGCGCGGCGCGCTCACCGTCCCGCGGAAGCAGCCATGAGCGAACGACCGACGGCGGCCATCTCGCCGCGTGACGACCTGCGCGCCCTCGAGGGGTACCACTCGCCGCAGCTCGACGTCGCCGTGCGCCTCAACACCAACGAGAGCCCGTTCGCGCCGCCGCCCGAGTTCGTCGACCGCTGGGTGGAGGAGCTGCGTGCCGCGCCCCTCAACCGCTACCCGGACCGTGCCGCGCGCGACCTGCGGGCCGCGCTCGGCGCGCACCTCGACCAGCCGACCGAGCGGCTGTTCTGCGCCAACGGGTCCAACGAGGTGTTGCAGACGTTGCTGCTCACCTACGGCGGCCCGGGCCGCCGGGCCGCGATGTTCGAACCCACCTACGCGCTGCACTCGCACATCGCCCGCATCAGCGGGACCGAGGTGGTGGCGGGGGAGCGCCGCGCCGACTTCTCGATCGATCCCGACGCCGCTCGGGCAGTGATCGAGCAGCACGCGCCCTCGATCGTGTTCGTGTGCAGCCCCAACAACCCGACCGGCACCGTCGAACCGGCCGCCACCATCGAGGCGCTGCTGGCCACGCCGGGCGACCACCTCGTCGTGGTCGACGAGGCCTACGGCGAGTTCGCGCCATGGAGCGCGCTCGAGCTCGTGCGCGACGATCGCCCGCTCGTCGTCGTGCGCACCTACTCGAAGGTGTGGTCGATGGCCGCGCTGCGGCTCGGCTTCGCGGTGGCCCCGGCATGGGTGGTCGACGAGCTCGAGAAGGTGGTGCTTCCATACCACCTCGCGTCGGCGACGCAGATCGCGGGCCGGCTCGCGCTCGACCTCGGCGACGAGATGGACGATCGCGTGCACCGGCTCGTCGCCGAGCGCGAGCGCGTCGCGTCGGAGCTCGCACGTACCGACGGCGTCATCGGGTTCCCGTCGGGCGCCAACTTCCTGCTGTTCCGACCCGTTGGCGACGCCCACGAGTGCTGGGAGCGGATGGTCGACCACGGCGTGCTGGTGCGCGACTTCTCCCGCTGGCCCCGCCTCGACGGCTGCCTGCGTGTCACCATCGGCACCCCCGAGGAGAACGACGCCTTCCTCGCCGCCCTGCGCAGCTCGCTCCAGGAGGTCCTGGTGAGATGACTCCACGTACGTCCGAGCACCACCGCACCACCAAGGAGACCACGATCGACGTCGTGCTCGACGTCGACGGGGCTGGGAGCGCGTCGGCGTCAACCGGCATCCCGTTCTTCGACCACATGCTCGAGCAGCTCGGCAAGCACGGCGGCTTCGACCTGCGCGTCGAGGCGAACGGCGACCTCGACGTCGACCTGCACCACACGGTCGAGGACGTCGGCATCGTGCTCGGTGCCTCGCTCAAGGAGGCCCTGGGCGACAAGGCCGGTGTGCGTCGGTTCGCGTCGTCGCTGGTCCCGCTCGACGAAGCGCTGGTCCAGGTCGCGCTCGACCTGTCGGGCCGGCCGTACCTCGTCTACGAGGTCGACCCGGTCGCGGAGTGGATCGGCACCTTCGACCCGCAGCTGGCCGAGGAGTTCTGGCGTGCGTTCGTGTTCGCGGCCGGCATCACGCTGCACATCCGTTCGATCTCGGGGCGCAACGGCCACCATGTGATCGAGGCGTCGTTCAAGGCGGTCGCGCGGGCGTTGCGCGACGCGGTCAAGGTCGAAGGCACGGCCGTCCCGTCGACCAAGGGGACGCTCTGAGCGCGCCGGCGGTCCCGCCCACCGGGCCGGTCGTCCCCGACCTGCTGCCCGCCATCGACCTGCGTGACGGCCACTGCGTGCGCCTCCACCAGGGCGACTTCGACGCGGAGACGGTGTACGACGACGACCCGGTGCGGGTCGCCCGCGAGTTCGAGGCGGCGGGCGCGCGGTGGATCCACGTCGTCGACCTCGACGCCGCCCGCACCGGGACCCGCACCCACCTCGAGCACATCCGCCTGATCGTCCGCGGCGTCGCCTGCCCGATCGAGGTCGGCGGTGGGGTGCGCACGGCCGAGGCCGCGATCGAGCTGCTCGACGCGGGCGTCGAACGGGTGGTGGTGGGCACCGCCGCGGTCGAACGCCCGGCCCTGGTCGAGGAGCTCTGCCACGAGTACCCCGGCCGCATCGCGGTCGGTCTCGACGCACGCGGCAACGAGGTGGCGATCCGGGGCTGGCGGGAGGGGTCGGGCGCCGACCTCGTCGAGCTCGCCCGGCGCTTCGACGGCATCGGGCTGGCGGCGCTGATCGTGACGGAGATCGGTCGCGACGGCACGCTCGAAGGTCCCGCGTTCGGGCAGCTCGGCGCGGTGCTCGCCGCCAGCGGCGTCCCGCTGATCGCGAGCGGGGGCGTCGGCAGCCTCGACGACCTGCGCGCGTTGGCCCGGCTCCGTTCCGGTGAGCGTGGTCTGGCCGGGATCATCGTCGGGCGGGCGATCTACGAAGGCCGCTTCGACGTCGCCGACGCGCTGCGCTCGCTCTCGGAAGCCGTGGTCGACTGAGCACCCGCGCGATACGGTCGCGTTCGACACGCAGCACCACCATCGACGACCGGCTCACAGAACGGAGCGCGCGCATGGCGAACGGGAGCGACGTGATCGACGAAGGATTCTTCATGCGGTACCGCGAGCTGCTCGACGCCGAAGACGCGGCGTTCGACGAGCTCGAGCACGCCTACGAAGATGGTGACCGCGCGAGCTGGGCCGAGGATCTCGCCACGTGGCGCAAGATCGTCGAGAAGCGGTGCGCCTTCCTGGAGCGCGAAGGCCTCGTGGGCTCGGTCTCCGTCTAGCCCGCCACCACCCGTTCCACGAACCCTCGCACGGCATCGACCACGCGGTCGGTGCGGCCCACGAAGAAGTGGCTCGCGCCCGCGATCACGTCGATCTCGGTGGCGCTCCACCCTTCGGTCATCTCCACCACCGAGGCCGGCTCGCGGAACTCGTCGTGCTGACCGAGCACGAGCAGCTTCGGTCGCGCGTCGTGCGCCACGGCGTCGAAGTCGGTGCGGAAGCGCAGCGGCGGCGCGATCCCGATCCACCCCGCCAGACGCTCGTCCGGCGTCGCGAGGGCCATGTCGGCGCCGAACGACCACCCGGTGAGCACGAGCGGTTCGTCGTCACCGATCCCCTGCGCCGCGACGTCGATCGCGGCCCGCACGTCGAGGAGCTCCCCCCGGCCGTCGTCGTGCGTACCGGTGCTGCGCTCGACGCCCCGGAAATTGAAGCGCACCACCGTGCAGCCCGCGGCGGGCAGGGCGTCGAACAGCGCCCCGATCACGATCGAGCGCATCGTGCCCCCGTACTGCGGGTGCGGATGGCACAACACCACCGACGCCCGGCTGGGCTCGTCGGGGATCGCCCGCTCGGCTTCGAGCGTGACGCCGTCGGCGGCGCCGAGGGTCAACGACTGCACGGCCATCAGGCCATGATGCGTGATTCCACGAGCCGTCGACCATAATGGTGTGCCGTGAGTCCGCAAAAGCAACGCACCACCTTCGCCAAGCAGCAGCGTGAGCGTGCCCGGATGGAGAAGGCCGCCGAGAAGCGGAAGCGCCGCGAGGCCCGCAAACTGGGCCTCGAGGAGGGCGGCGAGTCGACCGAGGTCGAAGAGGAAACCCTCGACCCGAACGACCCCTACTACCTGGCCAAGCTGTTCGAGCGCGAGTCGCAGTAGCCCAGCCACTACCCTTCGACGCCCGAGGCCGAGTCAGTCGGACCGTCCCGGTGGAACGAAGGATAAGAAGTTGGCTACAGGCACTGTGAAATTCTTCAATGCGGAGAAGGGCTACGGCTTCATCTCCCGAGAGGGCGGCGAGGACGTGTTCGTCCACTTCTCCGCCATCCAGGGCACGGGCTACCGCTCCCTCGAGGAGGGGCAGCAGGTCGAGTTCGACGTCGGCCCCGGACGCAAGGGCGACGAAGCCCAGAACGTCCGCGCCATCTAGCAACCGCTCCACCAGATCGTCGAGGCGGCCGGGTCCCTCGGGGGCCCGGCCGCTTCGCGTCCATCTTCTCCTACTCCCACTTCGCCACCCGGCCCGTCTGTCCCGGTCCCACCTCCGGCATACCCGCCCATGCTCAAACAGTGCTTCGCAAACTGCGCGTGGACGGGCATGCCGGAGTCGGGCCCTGGTCTCGTGGTTCGTTCGAGTGAGGAAGCCGGACGTCGGGGTGGCCGCCCACGCGCAGTTTCGGCCGAAGGCCGACTGTTTGAGCATGGGTGGCCACCTCGACGGCCGGTGACACGTCGAGACGAACCGGCGTCGAGCTCGCGAAGAGAAGAGGAGTCAGGAAAGGCCGAGTTGGTCGAGGAGGAAGGCGAGGACGAAGGCTTCGTCGCGCCAGGTGTCGTAGCGGCCGGAGGGACCGGAGTGGCCCGCCCCCATCTGCATCTTCAGGAGCAGCAGGTGGTCGTCGGTCTTGGTCGCTCTCAGCTTGGCGACCCACTTGGCGGGTTCCCAGTACTGGACCCGGGGGTCGTTGAGGCCGCCGGTCACGAGGAGGGCGGGGTAGTCCTTGGCCTCGACGTTGTCGTAGGGCGAGTACGACTTCATGAGCTCGTACACCGCCGGGTCGTGGACCGGATCGCCCCACTCCTCCCACTCGGTGATGGTGAGCGGCAGGCTCTCGTCGAGGATCGTGGTCAGGCAGTCGACGAAGGGCACCTCGGCGACGATGGTGCGGAAGAGGTCGGGCCGGAGGTTGGCCACCGCGCCCATGAGCAGGCCGCCCGCACTCCCGCCGCGGGCGGTGAGGCGATCGGGTGACGTCCAGCCCGTGCGCACCAGGTGATCGGCGCAGGCGACGAAGTCGGTGAAGGTGTTGGTCTTGCGCAGCAGCTTGCCGTCGTCGTACCAGCGACGACCGAGCTCGCCGCCGCCGCGGATGTGCGCGATCGCGAACACGACGCCGCGGTCGAGGAGGCTGACGCGCGACGACGAGAAGGTGGGGTCGATCGAGACCTCGTACGAGCCGTATCCGTAGAGCAGCATCGGACTCGGATCCGCGCCGCGCCGGTCGCGTCGGAACACGATCGAGATCGGCACACGCGTGCCGTCGGAGGCCGTGGCCCACTCCCGTCGGCTCTCGTAGCGCTCGGGCTCGTAGCCGGGGACCGGCTGT
>DASUAS010000214.1:0-3227 GCA_035763625.1 Acidimicrobiia bacterium | reverse complement strand
CATCGACGACGTGGGCCACGACGCCCTCACCATCCAGGTGGCGGGGGCGCCGGAGAAGCTCGACGCCATGACCGACCTGCTGGCGCCGTTCGGGATCCTCGAGCTCCAGCGCACCGGCCGCATCGCCCTGCCCAAGCTGGCTCGGCGTCCGGCCAAGCTGCGTGCCGTGAAGAACCGCGCGGTCTGACAGACTGTTTCGCCGCCGAAGACGAACACGAGACGAAGCGGAGCCGTGCTCGGAGAGCGGGACGGCGAAGCGGAGTCGACCAGTGGAGGAGCGAACGACGCGGGAAGGTCAGCGTCGCACGAGCGTCGATGCGTCGAGCCGGCGACGCCATCGACGCAACCACGGCACGCCGTCGTCGAGCGCGCGCTCGAGCTCGTCGAGCGAGTCCCACGCGTCGCGCGCGTCGGTCGCCGCGAGCACGCCGTCGCCGTAGCGCGCCGCGCCATAGGCGCGCGCGAGGTCGAGCATCGGACGCGCGGTCGCGGGGCTGGTGCCCGCGGGCACGGTGGCGGCGAGGTCGAACGGTGTCTGCGCGGCGCGCGGGACGACCGCGGACTCGTGCAGGCGGTCGAGCGCCTCCGCCCACGCGCCGCTGACCGCGACGGTGGGGTCGTCGGCGGCGTGGCGCTTGGTGCGCCGCCGACGCTTGAGTCCGAGCACGGCGCCGACGTAGCCGCCGACCACCAGCACGATCAGCCCCAACAGGACGAGCACCGGGAGCCACGCGCTCGTGCTCGACGACGCGCGCGCGGGGTTCGGGGCCAGCGTCGGGGTGGCCGGCGTGGTGCCGGGTGTCGACGGACCGGTGCCACCGGACGTCGTGTCGTTGGGCGCGGCCGTCGGTGGCACCGTCGGTGGGGGTTGGGTGACGACGGGCGGGCCGACCCGGGCGGCGTCGTCGCCGGGCAGGTTGCTGCCACCGGGCGCGCCGGGGTTGGCCGGGGTGGGATCGAACAGGTGGGTCCACCCCATGCCGGCGAGGTAGATCTCGGGCCACGCGTGGGCGTCGTGGCTGGTGACGTGGTAGCGGCCGTCGCGTGGGTCGAGCTTCCCGGGGGTGAAGCCCACCGCCACGCGCGCGGGGATGCCGAGCGACCGGGCCATCACCGCGTACGCGCTGGCGAACTGCACGCAGAACCCGCGCTTGTTGTCGAGGAACTGCAGGATGGCAGAGCCGTCGTCGACGCTGCCGACGGAGGTGTCGTAGACGAACTGGCCGTTGCGGAAGAAGTCGCGCAGCGCGGCGGCTTGGCCGTACGGCGTGGTCGCGTTGGCGGTGGCGTCGCGGGCGATCGCCCTGATCTGTTCGATGTCGGAAGTCCGGGGGAGGTTCGTGTAGCGGCGCAGCTCCGACGGGACCGGCCGGCTCGTCTCGGCGATCTGGGCGGCGGAGAACTGCGTCCCCGCCAGCGGCGGGAGCCGTGACGCGACCCGGTAGTGGAGGTGTGCCACCTCGTCGGCGTCGGCCACGATCGTGCCCGACGAACGCACGACGAGCGTGTCGGCCAGGTTGATGCCGACCGGTTCGTAGGCGGCGGGCAGCCACCGCTCGCTCAACGGCCCGATGGCGAAGTCCTGCACCAGCGAATCCGTGGGAGCCTGGTCGGGCAAGCCGACGCTCACGTTGGCGTCGCCCTCGGCGCTGAGCGTCCACTGACCGCCGCCGTCGCTCGCGTACTGGTCGAGCGCGGCGATGCGCCAGTAGTCGGGGACGTCGGACTTCACGGTGAAGAGCTCCACGTCGTCGACCGCATCGAGCTTGCGGCCGATGTCGACGAACGGTGCCAGCGTCGGTTTGTAGCTGTGCCCGCCCGAGCTGTCGCGGCCGGTGCCGGCGACGTCGAGCAGCGGATCGGAACCGGATCCCGGCAGGAGCGGCGCGACGACGAGCGCCACGACGATGGCGGCGCCGCCGAGCAGCGCGGCCGGCGCCAACCAGTGCGGACGCGCGCCGCGCTGCGAGACCAGCCAGCTGCGCCGTTGGTCGAGCAGCGCAAGGTGCTGGGCGAGCAGGAACGCGCCGATGGCCGCGCAGAAGCCCACCGTGAGCAGCACTTGGAAGTCGTCGGTGCCGAGCGTCGACGTCCACACGAAGAACACCAGTGCGGGCGCGGTGGCCGCGAGCGCGGTCTGGCGTCCGAAGGCCAGCCAGTCGGCGAGCGTGGCCATGCACCACACCGCGATCACCGCGAGCAGGATGGCGCCGTCGGTGGTGGGCGCGGGTGCGGGCGCGGTGCGGAGCAGGTGCCATCCGCCGTCGAGCTGCGTACCGATCGCGTGCCAGGTGTCACCGCCGGGCAGCCCGCCCGTGGTCGTGCCGGTCTCGAGCGCGAGCACGACGAACACCACCAGGCCGAGCGCGGCGAGCAGCCAGCCGAGCCACACCGACCAGCCCCGCCCACGGACCACGGCGCCCAACGCGTGCGGCAGCACCGCGGCCGCGATCGCCGGGAGCACGAAGCGGCTCGAGTCGACCACGCGGCCGAGCGAGAGCGCGGCGACGACGCTCAGTGCGGCGAGTGCGATCGGCGCGGCGATGCGCGCGCGACGGACCATCACGTCGGACCGATCACGACCAGGCCGACGACCGGCGGCTGCCGCGCGCGACGCCGGAGAGCGTCTCGTTCCACGCGGTCGCGAACGGCGTGGCCGACGCGTCGACCACCACGACCGACGTCTGCGGTGCGAGCGCGGCCGGCTGGGTGAGGACGACGACGACACCGATGCCACCGAAGGTGCCGAGCGCGCGGAGCGTGTCGGGCGTGACCCGACCGAGCACCGCGACCACGAGGTCGACCCGTCGGTGCGCGCGCAGCTGCTCGAACACCGTGACCAGCTGGTCGCGCGGGTCGGGGCCCACCGTCGCGAGCACGTCGATGACGTCGTGGCGCGGGTCGCCGCCGGTACCGAGCACCTCCCCCGCGCTGGTGATGACCTCGGCCCGGCGCCGCAGGCGCGCCAGCCGCGCCGTCACCGATGCGGCTGCTTCCACCGCGACCTCGAACGACGCGGCGTCGTGCGCGCCCGGCTGCACGTCGAGCACCACCGCGGCGCGTGAGCGCCAGCGCGCTTCGTCCTGGCGGATCATCAGCTCCCCGGTGCGCGCCGTCGAGCGCCAGTGCACGCGTCTCAGGTCGTCGCCGAGCTCGTACTCCCGCAGGGTCACGAACTCGTCGCCGAGGTCGCTCACCACCGCGCGCGCGGCGGTGGCTTCGTGTTC